>JAKBGP010000282.1 GCA_021833045.1 Thermoplasmata archaeon | reverse complement strand
ATATTGAAAAACTGAAATAGATTATTTCATAAGAAATTTATCAACTATTTTAAAAAATTTCTCTGTTTGATCCAGGTACACTGGATGACCTGAATTTTCCACTATTTCAATTTCAAAGTTTTTATGTTTTCTAATTTCATTCAACATACTGTTATACGGAGCAACGGTATCATTCTGTCCCCACAAGAAAAGGGTTGGTGGTGTGATTTGGTTTAACAGTTTCATGTTAAACCATGCAGGTCCCACTACAACTAATCTTAAGACTGAATCTGGAAAGAGAGCTGTGTTCATTATTGCCATACCACCTCCCATTGATGCTCCAATTAATGTATACTTATCTATTCCCATAAACTCCATAAATGACTGTGCAAATGATTCGGAATTTTCTATGTCCCCTCTTTCTATTTTGAAATTCGGGTTTTCCTCGCTCTTTCCAAAACCAGGGTAATCTGGCGCATATACGTTATAACCCATGTTAGAAAAGTGTTCCATTGATCCTATCCTTTCCCAGTCCTTTGAACTAAATGAATAACCGTGGAGCATTATGAGATTTTTCTTATTTTCCTCCTTTTTGCTTTCCAGGTAGAATAAATTCCTGCCGTTAAATTTTATATTCTTTTCTTCAGTCATATCAATCTTAATGATATCACTGCACTGAGATTAAATGTTACACAATTTTTAATAAAGTATTGAGAGAGATTTGATGAACGATGAATATGTTAACTTATATGACAATTCATCATTGTCAACCTTATAAACTGGAAAAACTTAAAGATTAAACACATAATAAGTACCAATGGAAGTAGTAATTATAGGTGGAGGAGCTGCTGGAATGTCTGCAGCTTCAAAGGCAAAAAGAACTGCAATTGATTCAAGGGTAACAGTCGTGGAAAATGGAAATTTTGTATCCTATGCCGAATGTGGTATTCCATATTACCTATCCGATAAGTTTGAAAATTATGAAAATCTTATACATTACCCAATCAAAGAATTTACTGATAAGAGAGGAATTAACGTTATGACAGGGAAAAAAGTGAAAAGCATTGATTCTAACCAAAAGAAAGTAATTCTTGAAAGTGGAGAAACCCTGAAATTTGATAAGCTTGTCATAGCAACTGGTGCATCTGCAGTCAGGAGTGAATATGAATCGCTTGGCAATATTTTTTCCGTTAGAACACTGGATGAGGCAATTGCAATAAAGAAAAATGGTTTAGGAAAGAAGATCGCCATAATTGGTGACGGGATTCTTGGAATGGAGCTTGCTTCAGAACTGTCAATTGATGGAAAACAGGTTACACTTGTCTCTAAACATGATAGATTATTTCCAAAAATGGATGAAAAAGTTACAGAAGATATGATTTCATTCTTTAGTAGAAATGTGAAAGTTATTCTTTCTGAAAAGATTGTAAAAATCAGCAAAATTCAGAATGGGTTAAAAGTCGAACTTGAACATACAACAATTGAAGTTGATTCTGTATTCTATGCCATTGGTATTGTTCCAAACACGGGTTTCCTTAAGGGATCTGGAATAAAACTGAGCGAACAGGGACTCATTGAGGTAAACTCCCATATGGAAACAAATGTGGTTGATATTTACGCTGCAGGGGATTGTGCAACGTCTATCAATAGAATAAGTGGAAAACTGGAGGCTCAACCACTTGCACAGATCGCAAATAAGATGGGAAGGATAGCGGGATCAAATCTTGCTGGAAAGGAGATGGTATTTCCTGGAGGATTAGGAACCACTCTAGTAAAGGTGTTTGATTTTGAACTTGGATTTTGTGGGTTAAATGAAGTGGTTGCGAAGAAAGAGGGCTTTGCACCAGATGTAAAAATAGTGAGGGGAAAGAGTAGAGCAAATTACTATCCTGGAGGCAGCACCCTGACACTAAAGATAGTTTATGATAAGGAAAGCAGACGTCTTCTTGGAGCTGAGGTATGTTCAATGGATAATGGGGCATGGAGATTGAACACCTTAGAAACTGCCATATATTCAGGAATGACCGTTGATGATTTGTTCTATAACGATCTGGGCTATACACCCCCATTCGGTCCTGTCTGGGACCCAATAATTATAGCTGCAAGCTTGACCATGAGGGATTGATATCAGAATACCAGTCTTCTCTCATATTCATTGACAGAAATGGCGAAAAGATACCATCCTTTACTTCAAGTCCAAGTAGGGCGCAGTTGAGAAATGTTCTTGGCTTTGGAACCAAATTGAGTTTTTGATGAATAATTGACCACATAACACCCCCATGTGTAACGAGTAATATTTTCTCATTATCCTTTGAATTATTCAGTATATTATCCATACACTTTTCTATTCTCTTGTGAAAGGTTGAACTGCTTTCAACGCCCGGAATGAAATCAATGTTTGGCGTTACTGGAGAAAAATTCATTGAAACGCCAAAATTTCTCATTATTCCTTCAGAATCCAACCCTTCGATTCCCCTGAAATTTCTTTCACCTAGACATTCTTCTATTATAATTGGGTATCTTGAATCTTTACCTGTAACCATTTCTGCAGTGTCAATACATCTTTGGAATGGACTACAGTAAACCCTTTCAGGGTCAATTTTAAAAATCACATCTTTAATAGCCTCAGCCTGCTTCCTGCCATCTTCGTTTATATGGCTATCCTCTGGACAATACCATAATCCTGCCTTATTGCAGTCTGTTTGTCCATGCCTCAAAATATATATTTTCCCAGTAAAATCATTACCCATTCCATTGGCTTAATTCTTGATGTAATAAAATTTTTCCCAATGATATATGGATATTATGTTTTAAACCACGAATATTTCCAGTAAAGTATAATATCATAGGCTGCTTTTATACCTCCAGCAGCGAATATTAAAGATGATGGTAACAGGTCAACTGCAAGACCTCCAAGAAGTGGACCAGGTATTTGTGAGGCTGATCTGGCAGAGGTAAATCTTGAATTTGCTCCTATTCTGCTTTCTTTTGGTATAAAAGTGTTGATGAAACTATCCCTCGCTGGCACATCCATCTGGCTGGTTGTCTGGCGCAGGTACAAAAATGCCTCACTCCATAAAAGATTATGAACAACTGGCATGAACAGGAGAAAACCATTACTTATCAGGTGAGTGAAAACCATTGTCCTTATCAACCCGATGCTGTTCTGTATCCTGGATGAAATCAGAATAG
>JAKBGP010000281.1 GCA_021833045.1 Thermoplasmata archaeon | reverse complement strand
GATATTTTCTTAAATTATTTAAGAAATCAGGCTTCAAGTTCAGATATGATCGGGCAGATAGACAGAAGAAATCTATACAAGGTCGTATACAGGGATTCTGCTCCTGATATAAGGAATCCTGAAATAGAAAGTAAGATTCATGAAAAATATCCTGAGCTTATAGTTGATTATGTACCTCCATATGCATATCAGGACAGAAAGAAAAGTAAAAATGAGGTGCTGGTAAAACAGGGAAGAAAATTCATGGAAATTAGTTCACTTTCACCATTGATTAACTCGCTTTATGATAGCTTCAACAGGAGATATATAACCATATATGGACCACAAAAACTACAAATAAGACAGGAAGAAATTAGAAGCCTACTCGATTAAACGTTTTTCCATTCTGAATGCATTTCTACTGCCATTCAATTTCTCACTATAGTAGTTCTTGAGGAATTCTGTTTTTTTGAATCCTAATTTTTCGTATAAACCAATGGCTTCCCGATTGTGCTCTCTGACCTCAAGAACTATCTTTTCGTATCCTCTTTGTTTAGCAATATCCTCTATATGTTGAAATAGAGCCTTTGCAAGTCCCTTACCTCTATATTCTGGATCAACTGCTACAGACTCTATATCCAGAGAACTATCTGATACTGGACATGCCATTATGTAGGCTATTATATTTTCTTCATCTTCAACCTTGAACGCCATGTCTCCAGACTCTGATAGTGCATATCTAAGCATATCGGCTGAATAGGGTCCAACAGTAAAAGCACGTTCCTCTAGCTTCACCAGTTTCCTAAGGTCATCATCAGTAATCCTGTCTATTTTCATGTAATCAACTCAAATTAGAGTATCTACCAAATATTTTTAATGCATCCTTCAATATCCATCTATGATTAGACAGAAAGAGTTGGCATTCGATCAGGCCATCGACGATATGAAGCATGGTTCACCCATATTAATATTTGATGATGCAAAGAGAGAAGGTGAGACAGATCTTATTTTCGCATCACAGTTTGTTACTTCAGATTCAATAAAAATGTTAAGAAAGGAAGCGGGTGGTCTTATATGCACTACCATTAGGAAGAAAGAGGCTGATCTAATTCAGTTACCCTATCTTGAGGAGATCTATGAAAGGTTCCTGCCATACGGGAAAAAGGCCACGAATACCTCAGATATGGGATATGATAAACATTCATCTTTCACTTTTACAATAAATCATAGAAGTACCTATACTGGAATACCAGATATGGACAGGCAGGTAACAATTTCAAAACTTGTAGAATTCATAAAAAACATAGAATCAAAGGAAGATATTGTGGATGAATTTTATACGGAATTCAGGATTCCCGGCCATGTTCATCTGCTGATAGCAAGAGAAGGTTACTTTGGCGAGAGAAGAGGACATACAGAGCTTGCCACATACTTAGTAGAAAGAGCAGGTTTGGTACCAAGTGCAACCTTAGCCGAGATGCTTTCAGATTCAGGTAGAGCGATGACATTTGAGGAAGCCAGAAACTTTGCAGTGGAACATAACTTAACATTTATAGAGGGAAAGGAAATCATAGAAAAGTGGACCAATGACTAAAGTAATGGCAACAGGGGTGTTTGACATCCTTCATCTTGGGCATATAAATTATCTAAACCAGTCGAAAGCACTTGGAGAAGATTTAGTGGTTGTAGTTGCAACTGATCTGAATGCTCAGAAAAGTGGTAAAAAGTTAGTATTTTCAGAAAGTGCAAGAAGAGAAATGGTTTCCAATCTCAAAATGGTTGATGAGGCCATAGTTGGGAATCACGGTGATATATTCAAAACAGTTGAATTGCTGAAACCTGATATTATCACTTTAGGCTTCGATCAGAAATTTGATGAAAAGCAGATCGAGGAAGAATGTGCTAAGAGAAATATTAAGGTAAGAGTGGTAAGATGCAAGAAATTTGATTCAACTGATCCAGTAGGAACAAGAATGATCAAGAGAAAGATTGTTGAAATGGAAGGTATAAGGGCATGAAACTTATTGGGATCGCAGACACAACTTTTGCAAGATACGACATGGCAAAGTCTATAATTGAGGAACTTGGTTCAACGGGAACTGGATTCAGAATATCAAGATATACAGTCCCAGGAATTAAGGATCTTCCAGTGGCAAGCCTTTTGTTATTCAACACAGGCTGTGACATCGTCATTGCATGCGGAATGCCTGGACGGAAACCAGTTGACAAGATTTCAAGTCAGGTCGCATCTACTGGATTAATGGAAGTGCAATTAAAGGTAGGAAAACATATAATTGAAGTATTTGTTCATGAAGATGAGGCAAAAGATGATAGGGAGCTGGCATGGCTTTGTGACCAGAGAGCAAGAGAACATGCCATTAACGCCTACAATCTACTTTTCTTTCCGGATAAATTAACACAGAATGCAGGAAAGGGATTAAGGCAGGGATATGCAGATGCGGGGGACGTAATGGGCGAAGGGAAAAAAGGAAGTGCAATAACACATTGAGGTGAAAAAATATGAAAATTGGAATAGTTGTATCGGAATATAATTATGATATTACAATGATGATGCTGGAAAGAGCCATAGATCACGTTAAGTTTCTTGGTGGTGAGGTTTCAGAAGTACTTAAGGTACCTGGAACTTTTGAGATCCCACTCGGCGTAAAAAGACTTATTGAAGCAGGAAACGTGGACGGTGTTGTTACACTGGGTGCTGTCATTCAGGGAGAAACAGATCATGATGACATTATAATGCAGAACGCAGCAAGAAAAATCATGGATATATCCATTGAAACAGGAATGCCAGTGTCACTTGGAGTTACTGGTCCTGGACAGACAAGATTACAGGCAGAAGCAAGAATTGAAAAGGCCAGAAGCGCGGTTGAAGCAGTTATTAAAATGCTGAAAGCAAATAAGAATTAATTACTATTTTCTTTTCTTATCTGTCCAAAAGTCGAACTTATCTCCGCAAATGCATTGTGAGGATGAATGCTTTCTTCACTTTCGGATGATATTGTTAATCTAACATCATCTCCGATTTCAGAAAAATACCTCACTATATTAAATGAAATATCCCTTACAATATCTTCAACAAACATAGGATTTAAATGAGCTTTTACAACCATCTCACCCTCGTCTGATCTCTTCAGGAGTGGTAGAAGTGAACCATTCATTCTACCTTCCACAAATTCTATAGAT
>JAKBGP010000280.1 GCA_021833045.1 Thermoplasmata archaeon | reverse complement strand
ATATAGGGATCACGGGCGCAAATGCGGTCGCAGCAGATAGTGGTTCTGTAGTTCTGGTTGAAAATGAGGGCAATATTAGAATGGATACAGTAATGCCACAAACCCATATTGCAATAACAGGAATCGACAAAATTGTCCCAACCATGAGAGATGCCATGGATGAGGCTATCGTTCAGGCTGCATATGCAGGTATATTCCCGCCTACATACGTTAATGTTACAACAGGACCAAGTTCAACAGCAGACATTGAATCACACCGTGTTTCACCTGCCACTGGACCGAAGAATTTTCACCTGATCTTAATTGACGATGGAAGAACAGTGGCAAGTAAGGATCCCGCCCTGAAGGAAGGTTTACTGTGTATAAAGTGTGGCAGGTGTTATTTCTCATGCCCAACATATAGGGTAATGGGAACAGACTGGATTTCAAGGGTATCACCATATAATGGACCAACCGGGGTTATGTGGAATTATATAACAAACAAGGATCCATGGCCTGCCAGTTACTGCGTTCATTCTGGTGGATGCAAAGTAGTATGCCCAATGGAGATAAATATTCCTGAGGTAATAAGAGAAATAAGATACAGGGGATCAAAAAAACTTAAGAAATGATATTCTTAACAGCAAACTTTACAACATATCTCGCAAATAGAGTAAATAATGAAGAGGAAAAAGAATGACACATTAGAATTCAATTTCATTTGAATTGATAATCATAGACATTTTTCAGTCATTTTCAATTTTTACATTTTGCCTTTGATTTGTAGTTCTCATTAATACAACAAGGGCACACGAAATAATTATATTTATAAACATGATCTAATTCTGATGAGATTTAAGAATGCTTCAATGGAAATAGTCCCCATTATCATCGTAATACTATCCTTATTTACTGGCATTCAACCCACAGCCATTAATAGCAATCATAGTATAGCAAATGTTGCGAGCAATGATTTAAATTTAAAACTAGAACCAAAAATAGATCTGGCAAATGTTACCTAAGAAAGGAATATGATAAGGGACAAAAGATTTGTAGAGATCAAGAAAATTAATGAAAAAATTGATTCATACATTAGCATAAATTTAATATATTATACATCGGAAGCTAATGCCAAATCTAACCTTGCAATAAAAGAGACGGTATATCTAGATGGATTAGCCTTTTCATCGGCATTCATCTCAAATGTGAACAATAGTCTTGAAATTTTAAACCTTAAAACAAACGTTGAATCAACATCTATAACAAACGGAATAAAGATACATACAGAAAACGTAAATCCGGGACAAATTTTGTGCTGGACAGATGAAGTAGGCGCGAATGGAGGTTTTGTTTTGTCTTTTAACAACATGAACACTCAGAGGCTGGTGGAATATATCGGTCTTCCCACTTCAGGTGGCGTTACTGCAGTTTTGACTGGTTTAGTAGATAAAGCTGCACCCACAATCGCCATTGCATTAGGTGTCACAGCAGAATCACTTGAATTAGCTTTCTCAGTGGTATTAGTAGTAATGGCAGTTACTGCCGCAATTCTCGAACTCACTAATGCTCTGGGCGGTTATCATGGAATCTATTTTGGAGTAGGATTTAGTGTGGTTAACCTCTGGTTCACAACAATCTACGTGCCTTATCCCCTCCTTAATTCCAACCCGGCTTCTGGATTCGTACCTGTATCAACACAGAGCGTTTGAGAGGGATGAACATGGGAAAGGTAAATAATTTTATTAACCATTTCATAATACATATAAACTGGAACAAGAAGAATCTTGTTATTCTTGGAGTTCTGTTTACACCACCGACTCTATACGAATTTTATAGCATTTATCAAGCTTTGGCTGGTAACACTCAATCACCTGCAGAAGTGTTAGCATTTCTGATTTGTATCTTTTTTACTTTGTACGGTCAAATTGGTGGTATAAAATTTATGGACAGACCATCACGAAAGCAGAGTGAAAGTAATAAAAGACACATCGGATGACCATGATGCGCTATACCTTGTGGCAAGAGTATTTACCTCTTTTTCTTTTCAATTATTAGATATATCCTTCTTGTTATATTCCTCAAGAACCCCTTTTGGACCAACATGCATCAAGGACACGTCATGGAAGCCAATTTATGGGGAGAAATCAGATGTTGATTGAGATGCATATTTTACTAAATTGTTACCTAGAATAAAGAAACGCATATCCTACCACATCCCGAAGTATTGGAGGCACCTGATTCATAGATTGGTAATATGTGACATTCCTTCGAGAGTTCTTTCGCAGTCGCACCTTCCACTAGAGTGAAATCGGGAGGAAAACTCCACACTTTTGACATACCAACTTTGAGTAGGTTAATTGTTAAATTTAGATTACTATTTATAGTCATGTTTCATTTATCCCTCTTATCTTTCCGTTTCGAAAGTTTAAAAGCATGCTTCATTTTTCAGCATTTCCTGAATTTGCCTGCACCACTTCACAGTTAAAAAAGGGATTTGAATTCAAACATACTAAATAATGTAGTGAAAATGAACCATTGGTTTGTATCATTTGGGTTAGGTAACCACTATCGGCATCTGAACCAAAATGTAATCTCATGATTTGTCACCAAAAGTTATAAAGTGTCATTTTGTAACGAGAATCGAACAAGTTATCTCCATCTGACTTAGGTTGGTTCTTACTAAAACAGTTCATTCTCACCCCCTTTGTGAAATTCCAATTAAGGCAGTCACGAGAAGAATACCCAAAAACTGTTTACATATGGTCTATATACGTTTGAACTTAAGTTGTTTTTCTAGCGGTCCACGGTGAGCTACATGAAGACAACTCTTATATAAAAAAGTTAATGTAAGTATCACACTTAATGAAAGCGTGATAGTGGAAAGCGAAGATCTGAAGCAGCGAATACTGGATCAAAGACATGCCAACTTCGAAGACTCTGTAACTTATAATCTAACATCTGTTTTAGATACCAGTAATATCTCTCATCTCGCTTCCGCTTTAGCCGAAGTCATATTTGATCAGGAAATCAGTAATTGGATAGCTGTCAATCAGAATAAGATAAAGTCTGTCCCAGGGCACACTGTTACTATTACGTTATCGGAACATAGTAAAAGGAAATTGAAAGTATTAAATAAAAAATTCTGGAAAAGAATTATGAAATTATTATTACATTCTGAACCAGGAATATTTTTTAGAAATACC
>JAKBGP010000279.1 GCA_021833045.1 Thermoplasmata archaeon | reverse complement strand
GATTGTCCTCTCCATGGACAAATTCAAGATTTCTCAAACGAAATTCGCCCTCGACACCATGATCAATGTATATTGCTCTGATATTCTTTCTCGTATTTTTAATAAATTCGATGATCTTTGTAATGTTTCCGTCTTTTCTCTCCCTGATTATTGCAATATCTCCAATAACATCAAAAGCTCCGGAATGCCCTCTTGGGGTTGGTTTTCTCTCATTTTTCTCAGGAATAAGTGAGACGGTCTCTTCCTCAACCTCAACACCTTCCAGAAGTGGAAAATAAACAAAATCGCCATTATGAATAATTTTGTAATTGTTATCCATAAGGTTTTTGCCGTTTATGGACTTTATAAATTCCTGGGCTTTGGATTTTTTTACCTTTGCAAAGGTTCTAGGCGAGTCCAGATTTAATCAGCCTCCTTGCCCCACTGATTGTGGTCTCTGCTAATTTTGTTGAAAATCCAGGAATGGATGATATTCTGGAAACACTGGTCTCAGAAATCTGGGAAAGACTTTTCAAACCGCTGTTATAGAGTCTTCTGGCCCTGACCCTTCCTATGCCGGGAATTGCGACCAGCGGAATAATCTCTGAACCTATACCCTCCTTTATGCGAAGATTCAGGATCTCAAAATCGTGCATTTTATCCCGCTTGAATTTTTGAGAAAGTCTCGAAAGGGCAAATGAAAGCCAGTCTGCAGAGGAAACCTTCCCTTCAAGATCACCTGCGCCAATATCATATTTCTGACTGATCTCCATTATGGGTATTTCATTGACCCAGTCAATGAGGATCATTGCAGTTTTTGCAGCCTTCAGAGTATCATCATCGTATTGATGCACATCCATGGCATCGAGAAAGGCAGAAACTTCGATTATATCGTTCTGAGATACATAGAATCCGGTCATATCCGGGGTCATACAAATATTGAATATGGCTTTCTCCACAGAAAAATCGCCTTCAAGGAGTTCTTTCAATATAATCGCGCTTTCCGGATCTATATAGAGATTGCACACAAGCTGTCCGAACGAGCTCGGTGAGTATTTTCCAGAAGATTCGGCAACAAATCCGTTATCCCTGAGAAATTCTATGACATCTGTCACGGATTCTTCAATATCAAGAGTCATATTCTGTCTTCCAAACAAAGTTGAATCCAGAAACTTTATGATGCTCTTTAAATCGTTGGCTAATCTTGTTGTTATCAATGCCAGAATATTGAACCTCATTAATTTTTTCTGCCCCATGGAGGATTTAATGGGTTCAAGTTCGCCTCTGAAGTATTCGTGCCCTTTTTCGAAGGCGGTTTTTGTGGAACAGTAAATATAGGCAAAACCTTCTTTATCGTATTTCGGTCTTCCGGCTCTTCCCATCATCTGTTCCACCTCCATAGTGGATATATACGAAGAATATCCGTCAGAAAATCTTGTGAGATCTCTCACAATAACAGTCCTTGCAGGAAGATTGATCCCTGCTGCAAGCGTTGGTGTTGCAGTGATCAATTTAATCTTTCCTTCCTTGAACGATGATTCAACTATTTCTCTCAATCTGTAAGATAATCCGGCATGATGAAATGCAACGCCATGTTTCATAGTGATCTTTAATTTTTCGTAGTATCTGTCTGAATCATTATCCCCAAGATCGATCTGAGGTAATGGAAGGTAATCGGCAAGGTTTTCCGATAACTCTTCGGCAAACTTTTCTGCCCTCTTTCTGGTGTTAAAGAAAAGAAGTACCTGCCCTCCTGACTTTATGTTTTCAAGGATCACATCTGCCATTTCCCCGTCTCTTGGATCTTCCTGTTCATCCTCAGGGAATATTCTCCCTTTATGCATAATGTATTTTTTTAAAGGAACTGGCCTGAACTGGCTATATACCACTCTGGCACCCATCCATTCTCCAAGCTCCTCGTAATTGCTCACAGTAGCTGAAAGTGCAACTATCTGTACACTGGGATTTACAGTCCTTGCAGCGGTGATTATCATCTCAAGGGCAGGTCCTCTGGTGGGGTCACCAATGTTATGAACCTCATCTATGACCATTGTACCTATATCCATTAAAAAGTCCGGGTCATGATGGACAAAGGAATCTGCTTTTTCAGATGTGCACACTATAATATCATAGCCTCTGATTATTTCAGGTCCGGAATCATAATCTCCAAGGGATAATCCAATTCTGAATTCCCTGCCAAATAGTTCCCTCATCTCATCATATTTTTCCTTGGCCAGTGCTTTCAATGGAGCTATATAGATAGCCTTTGAACCTCTTTTTATGGTTCGATAAATGGAATAGTAAGCAATAAGTGATTTACCGGAAGCAGTTGGAACAGAAACCATTACACTGGAACCCTGTTCCACTATACGTATAGCCTCCTCCTGATGAGGATAGAGTTCAAAATCCCTGAAATCAGGAACACCGTCAAATATGGAAATTTCGCTGGCCTTCATTTATCATTTTGAATCATGAATCCATAGTTAAAAATTTGCTGCTTATAAACTAAGGAATCTGTATAGCGTTTATGATCACTTCTAACTCATAGCATTTCTAATAGAGAAATCGGAGGAGAGTCATGTAATTGCCATAATGTTTACAACGACAATTACTATCACGATATATATATCAATCTTCATTCGTGCTCTGATGAAAAGCATAAAAGAATACTTTAATGGGGAATCCATAAACGGAAAAATGGGTTCACTCATAGAAAAAGCAAAGGCAAGGAAGAAGACGACTTTTGCAATTATTGCTGCCCTGATCATGGTTGGATCAGTGGGATTATATGTTGTATACATACATTCCAGTGAACTGCAAAAGGGTGTTCCGGTAGATCTGTCTGTGAAGTTCACAGGTGCACCGCCAGGTGTATCATCATTTGCAATGGTGTCAAAAAACGCAGCAAAATATTACAATAATGAGAATGTATTCTTCTCACTTCTATCCGTAATACCCATGAATCTAAACACAACACCGGAGGGCAAGTTTGTCAATATGACTGGAATGAACATGTCAAACAATCCATATGATGTTACAATACTTGGAGGAAGATTATCATCAAATGGTCAGTTTTCCGGTATGCTCGGAAACAACTTCTATAACATTGCAAGACAGTGGAGAGCAAGCGGAATATCAAACAGCAGTGATGTTTCAGTTATGCTTCAGGCGGAATATTCGTTTATAATTAACGGAACCATATACGAATACAGATATTACAACAATATACAGTATTCTCCAT
>JAKBGP010000278.1 GCA_021833045.1 Thermoplasmata archaeon | reverse complement strand
TAAAAACATGGTGAAACACACCATGCTTTGCCGCTATTCAGGTAAAATTGACTGATGTCACGAATTATGTGAAAGATATAGAGTTAAAGTGAAGGTTTTAGGAAAACCTCAAGCGATTTCACTATCTCCAAAGCATATAAACCATCGCATCTAACCTTTTGTCAATCCAGGGCAAGATCACTTGTGGACATGGGAATAATACTATAATTATGGGGATTACGTAACAGTCTGGCACAGGATATAAGACATGCAGCCATGCCTGGATATATCCCGGCTGGAAAGCATATCCATAGGTACAGATGGCAATGGATTCAGTACAAACAACGCCGGATCTTAAAACAAAAAAGATCATTGGCATTCAGTCTCACAATGAAGACATCGGACCATCAGAGCCTGAGACTGCACAGAAGCATGTCAGGGAAGCAGTCATGAAAGGAATGAACGTGACAGAATTCTATGGTGATGGTGCATTCGACACCAATGATCTCTTCGATCTGATGCATCAAATCGGTGCCAAACCTGTGATAAAGATAAGAAAGAATGCCTCCCTGGATAGATGCAGGGGTTCAAGGTATAGGAGAATTGCAATCAGGGAATACCGGAACAAGGGATATATATCATGGTCAGAAGACAATGATTATGGAATGAGGTGGCCGGGGACAGAAGGGATATTCTCAGCAGTGAAGAGAAAGTTCGGTGAAAATTGTGTTAGCAGATCAATCGATGGTCTTGAAAGCGAGGGATACCAGAGGATCTGGGTGTACAACTACATGAATCAGAGGGCAAAGAGGGAGGTGAAATCACTAAACTGACGGTCAGGGTGAAGAAATCTGAAAATAATCAATCGATCATTGAAATTAGAGGATATTTGTTAAACAGAGCAGAAGAGACCCAAAAGTTTTTATAAATATTATACCTTATAATTATCTAAATGACCATATATACTCCGATAGTTAGACCAACCCCAGCAAGAGGACTGGGCAATATCGAGTTAGTTGCTGACTCTGTCCCTTACAATATTGGTTCAGACGAAATAATACCACTATATGAGAGCTTTGAATCCTCGAATCTTACGAGGTCATTTCCAAGATTGCTTAGGTTCAAACGAATTTTAGTTGATTATCCGCTTTACTTAGATGGCAATAGTTCACTTGGACGTAGATTAAATGGGTCCAGCATTGTTGAAATTGCAAGGGATTTAAAGGGGTTTGACCAATCTTCCGAAATAATTCCTGTTATCTCCCAGGACAATTTAAGAGCATTCGCTTATCAAAACCTTTTACAAGAATTTAATACTAAAAAGGTGCAACTTGAAAAACTTCAATATTCAAAGTTTGCTTTTAGAATTTTTGTGGGACCAGAAAAGTTAAATAATGAACAAGTTGTGGAAGATTTTGCCGATTTAATGGGAAAAGATGATATACTTTTAATTGACAACTTGGAACCTAGTGGGAGAATTGAATGCCTCCTTCAGAATATAAAGTTTATTTCTCAAATTGTAAAACAGAGAAGACCTACGGCAACCATTATTCTTTTAAATCTATTCAACACAGAATCGCTACAAAGCAACAATGTAACTCAACACAACTTTGGACCCATTTCAGCTTGCTTAAATGACGTAAGTGGATTTGGGGATATGTTGATTGAAACAAGATTCCCAACGGAATTGGGTCCTGGAGCAAGAAGCCGTGGCTACTCAGGAAACAGACATGTCAGGATTTTTGATTATACTCGATATTCCTTGCTAGACTTAGGATTCAATAGGACTCGCGGTGAAACTGCCCATGGTGTTGCAACTTCTGATGTACAAGCCAATGCAATATTAAGTGACCACCAACAAAATTGCGAGTTTTGTTATGATTTATATATGGGTACATTGGGATCCGGAGATGAAGCCCTCAAAAGGTTTAGGAATGGTCACTATTTGCGGTCTATTCTAAATGACATATTCCCAGCTATGGCACAACACGATGATCCTTCTGATTTGGATATGGAAGGAGCTGATCTCATTCGTAATGTTATTAGCGGAGACTATGTTATGGGATGTTAACATGGTCTATTTTTCAGAACTCAAATTTCTCCCTTTTGATTATCTTGAAGCATTTGTAGATGTCGCTAAACCAATTAAACAGAAGTACTATTCCAAGAAATCTCTCATAATGTATCTATCTCAGTCACTTTCCAAACTTGAAATCAATTACATTTTTCGAGGGTATAAGGAAGATTTTGACCCCACTTCTTTGGCATTTCAATTTTTACTCAAATTTGGTACAAATGGGAAATTGATTTCAAATTTACTCTCAGACAAAATAAGGAATGGTGCTATACTCAAAGATTACCTTGGAAAGGAATTCAGTATTAAAAATGAATTCTGGTTTTCTAATTCCAGAGCAGACTTAGCCGTGTTTGATGGAACATCACTTGGAATAGAAATCAAAAGCGAACGCGATAATTTCAAACGACTTATTAAGCAACTTAATGACTACCATAGATTTTTTGAGTATGTGTTCGTAGTGATTGCGGAGGAGAGTAGGGAACAATTGCTTGAATTTTTAGACACTTATGAATCTATGCCGGGAATATTGACTTACAGTAAAATAGAGAATGACTTGGCGTTTCATATAGCACATAGACCAAAAAGGAGTAAAATAGATAACAAACTAAGGTTGGAAGCTTTGACAAAAGTCGAAATAATGGAGTTTCTGAAAGTAAAAGAATTTGACCTTTTGAAGCTGAAGTCTAAAAAGAAATCTGATCTGATAAGGGAATTTCAAGAAATAGGCTTCCATAAAGTAAAACAGGATATAGATCATATCTTGATGAAAAGATATTTATGAGTTTTGTATAAAGTATAATTTCAACTAATCTCACTGATTTCACTAGGAGCTAGTGGTTAAGCGAAGCAAGTAGTTGTAATATCATCTATTAAAAAGCTGATGAGGAATCACCTTAGAGAAGGAGTTAAATAAATCAAGTCTATTGTATGATATCTTATATTAATGGTATAGGAGCGGCCAAATCAATGTGAGGATGAAAACTCAATTGAAACCAGAGAAGAGGGTTTTTCTGTTTCCGAAAGTGAATTGTTTGAGGCATTCAATGTTGAATTCAAGTATAAAATATATATAGATCGAGCATCCACTAAAGGTTGAAAAAGGAAATCAAGAATAACATTTTACAGCAATCAGGTCTTCCCAATTTCAGGAATCTAATAGAGACAATATATCGTA
>JAKBGP010000026.1 GCA_021833045.1 Thermoplasmata archaeon | reverse complement strand
GTCTCATTTATTTTTTATCTAAATCTGTGGTCATCTTGAAATTTCATTAAGGGAAGGTTGCACAAAATTTCCACACCTCTTTTTCACATTTTTTCGAACGACAAAAAGTGGCAGTTAGACCATTTATCATCCTTTATTGTGACTTTTTAAGTGATAAAAATGGTGCTTCCTGATATCCATTGCCCAACATTTAATTTTCAACGACTATACTAAGAGCACATAATAGATTGAAATGTTTACTTAGAGTAGTGAAACGTTTTGCCCTTTATCTAATTGTTTAATCTTGCTTTCATTCCTATTTCTTCGATTTAAATATTATTAGATAGAATACCGAATTAAAAGGTAAATAACTATATCTCTGGATTCCAGTACATACATAATTTGCACTCTATGTCAAAATCCGTTTTCAAATCAGGCCTCCGCCCGTATTAATTCATGGAGTCGGTTCAAGTAGTACCTAGAACATTTTACTGTTTTCCTTTATATTAACTCTTCTCGAACTACTATATTATAATTATTTATTGATGAAGAATCAAATACAAAACTACTGTGGACTTCCCCAAGAGCTGACAATTTAAAACGATAATACAAAGTAATATTAAAACCACCTTGGGCAATTCATCCACTTCATTCCACAGGGAAATTTTCGGATGCTTTAGTGATACTACTGGTCATTGTGGCTAACACGTTAGGCTTTTTGGTCGCAGGAGAGTGCCTAAAGGATTTAACTCTCCATAAAAATCAGTGAAGTATAAATCGTTTTCAACTTTCCACTTTTATCCATATTGCTGATAATTATAGAGGAAAGTATTGTCTCACATAAAGCAAGAAATCAAATTAAAAATGCCTCCGTAATTGAATTAAAAGAGAAAAAATTGATGAATAATAAAGAGACAGAAAAATATATATATATATAAAACTATTATAAACATGTGAATATACGAAAGAAATTACTTGGAGTGGCTGCAGTTTTCATAGTCATCATGTTTTTAGGGATATCAATGCAGAGTTCAGTTGCATCCCATACGAACCATAAGCATACCATCAACATGTCAGATCAAGTATCAAAGGGAAAATATTTGATCCAGAATCCTTCCAACACATCGGATAATTTATCTAACCTATTCAATTCATGGCTCATGAATGATGAACATGCTGACACTCTGAGTGAAGGAAGAGCTATTAATTCTCATATGCTTGGAACTTCACAGGTTGAGGAACTGTTTCCAAAATTCATCAAGGATAATCCTGTGGCAATAAGCATGATCAATAAGATTACCAATAGGGAAAAGATCAGATTCAGAATGGAGAACCAGGAGGCAGGACTTAAATTTATTAATTACATAAAAGAACATCCTAAAATGCCTGTCAACACAGTGTTAACATTATCATCAAACAATTCAAGGTATTTTGTCACTAAGGCTTCAACAGCATCCTATCCTTCAGGATTTCCCACATGGTCAGGTGAATTCACAATGGTATCAGTAAATTATTTTGGCATATCATGGTGGTATCCTGGACCATGGTATGCTCCATGGGCTGGTCACTGGGGGACGCTAAACTATGGTGAACATGATACAATTAACATACTATATGTTGGTTCGGACGCTCAATATTGGTATAATCATATGTACAATACAATAAACACTATACAAACATATGATGCAGTCGGCGGATTCTTTACAGCATCAATATCTGCTTTAGGAGGTTATTATGGAATAGGTGCCATTGCTGGGGAAGTTGGATCAGCAATTGCTGGGATAATTGCAGTCGCTGCTATTTCAATATACGCAATTCAGAGTTATATGGCAAATCAATTACATACTATGTATGATTCAACCTATGCAAACCCAATTAAAGGAAATCCAAAATTTATGTGGGAATATTACGACATCAATTTCTTTTATCCGTGGATTACAGTAGTTGGAACCTTTGCATCATCATTTTCCTGGAATGGATATACTAACACAGGCACAGTTTCTATTTTCCCATACATACCCGTTATAGGTAATAACCCTGCATTTGTAGTTGTTTCGAGTGCTCTTTCAGGAGAGACACATAATATAGCAAGTAGATTAGGGTGGAATACATGGGGGGAATATTACGGGTGGCAATGGTGATTGATCTTCGGCTCTTCCAAACTCTGTGGGTATTTCCCTATACTCTTATTTTCCTTACTTTCAGAAAGGAAATCTCAAAGAAAAATGTGAATGGAATTTCCACAAAGCTACATAATATAGTTATAGTCGAGTATGCAACTATTCTGATTTTAGTTTCTATTGGGTGCCTGATTGCGATAATAGGTGGTCTTAATTATTTTTCAATTGTAAATCTGTCAATCACAGAGTACTGGGGCTCAGAGTTTGAATATTTAATGCTTATTGTAATCCTAATATCATTCTTTGAATATGTATTCTTTAGTCTCAACAAATATCTCTTAAAGTCCTCACGATCACCATATTAATTATTTCACATTTCCATTTTGCTTAATAAATACGATATCTGACGTGAATTCAATGGTATAATCCTCAAGATAATCTTTGAGGTACTTTATGTAAAGATTATTTCTCTTCACTGAACCGATTAATTTTTTTTGAAGTCTGAAGGGTCAATAAAATAAAATTTCATGTTAAAATTCCGATCTACAGTTGATTTTATGCCGTGTCAATAGAATCACAACCTATTTTCAGGATATCTTCTTAATGATCAGCAATAAGTAAAACTTCTCTTCTACCATTCTAAAAGCAAATTCTATCCACATCCTAATCTTATAAATTCAGGTTTCACAGCCTCAAATTTAAAAATTATATTTCATTGAAGCCTGGATAGATCGATATAATCACACATACCATCGACACTATAGAAACATGCAAAGCAGTTTAGGCCATTTTCAGAAAAATGGGTTCAGTAATTACAGGAATAATCCCAATCAATTTCATCTCAATATTTGAATACGTTTAATGAAACTGGTCTAAAGAGATGGTATTGGATAAGGATAGAAATTCATGCAGGTTAACATGAACTGTCTTAAAATTCTCAGGATTAAAGTTTCCAGAAGTATAGCTTCGACGAAATCTAAAAGTAAAAAAAGAATAGGATGAAGGAATATAAGGAAACATTGAACAGACCTCATATCATATTAAATATGGCACAGAGCATAAACGGCTACATCTCAAAAATTTCAGGGGAAAGGGCATATATATCATCTGAGGAGGATAACATAAGAGTCCAGACTCTAAGAAATAACTCAGATGGAATACTGGTTGGGTATAGAACAGTAATCAAGGATAACCCATCGCTGATCGCGCCTAACAATAAAAACTCAATTAGACTCATAATAGACCCACGCTGTAGTCTCACTCCAAATTACAGGGTAATGGATGGAAAGAGAAAAACCATAATACTTAACTCTGAAAAAAGTGAGAAATGTGAAGAAAATATAGAGTACGTAAACTGTGGTAAACCTTTCAATCTTGAAAAATCGCTGGAACTCATTTATGAAAAGGGAATTAGGTCAGTTCTCGTAGAGGGAGGCAGGGTTACAGCAGAGGCATTTCTGCAAAGAGGATTTGTAGACGAAATGTATATGTTTATTGGGGACCTGTTTCTCGAGGATGGCGGAATACTTTCTCCAACCACAGATAGGGAAATAAGAAATGTTATACTTGATGTGAGGATTATGAAAGGTGGGTTGTTGCTTAAGATTGACCCATCAAAATTTAAGAGGGAATGGAAATGAAAAGTAATGGATATATGAGACTGGACTGGGCTAGAACACACATGCCGGTTGTAAATAGTATACGTGATAGAATGATAAGAGAAAAGCCATTCAAGGGTGTCAGAATCGGCATGGCGCTGCACGTTGAAGCCAAGACGGGAATTCTTGCATTACTCATGCAGGAAGGAGGAGCTGATGTAACCATGTCATCCTGCAATCCTCTCAGCACGGATGATGCAGTTGTAAAATCCCTGAAGGAAGATTACGGAATGAAAGTTTTTGCAAGAAAGGGTGAAACAGAGGAAGAATATTACGAATATCTCAACAAGGTAATAGACAGTAGGCCACAGATAGTTGTGGATGATGGGGGAGATCTAGTTAAGCTGTTACACACCAGCAGATCAGAAATGAGAGAAGGCGTAATTGGAGGAAATGAAGAAACAACTACCGGTGTGAATAGGCTCAGGAACATGGAAAAAAAAGGTGATCTGAAATTTCCAATGTTTGATGTTAATGATGCATCAATGAAGCATCTGTTCGATAACAGGTATGGAACAGGACAGAGTGCACTTGATGGTATAATGAACGCGACAAACATACTTATTGCCGGGAAGAGGGTATCTGTCGTTGGATTCGGATACTGTGGCAAAGGAGTTGCACTGAGAATGAAAGGCATGGGTGCAAGGGTAACAGTAACAGAGGTCGATCCTGTGAAGGCCAACGAGGCAACAATGGAAGGGTATGATGTGATGCCAATAAAGGAAGCACTTAAGGTATCTGACATGGTTGTAACGGTGACTGGGGTTAAGTCCGTTGTTGATTTTGAAGCACTTTCAAACGCTAAGGATGGCATAATACTGTCTAATGCAGGACATTTCAACAATGAAATTGATCTGGATAAACTGGAGACGATGAGCAAAGAGAGTGAGCAGGTAAGAGATTATGTAAAGGGATACACACTGCAGAATGGAAAAAAGATTTACGTTATAGCCGATGGAAGGCTGGTAAATCTTGCCGCAGGACAGGGACACCCAGTGGAAATAATGGATATGAGCTTCGCAATACAGGCACTTACAGCAGAGCATCTCCTAAAGAACCACAAGAGTCTTGAGAACAAGGTATATCCGGTACCATATGAGGTAGATCAGGATGTTGCCAGGATCAGGTTGGAAAGCATCGGAATCAAAATTGATCAGCCAACTGAAGAGCAGATCAGATACAGTGAATCATGGGAGGAAGGCACGTGAGTAAAAGGAAGTCTGTTGTTCTCATAATAATGGATGGTCTCGGAGATAGGCCATCTGCAAAACTTCACAATAAGACCCCAATGGAATCAGCCTATATGCCAAATTTGAACAGGATGGCCCGTAATTCCATATGTGGTCTTATGCATCCTTTCAGGGAAGGAGTTGTATGCGGGTCTGATACATCTCATTTATCCATACTGGGATATGATCCAGAGAAATATTACACTGGAAGAGGTCCCTTTGAAGCACTGGGGCTTGGGATGAAAGTGGAACCGGGAGATATTGCATTCAGGGCAAACTATGCCACAAGAGATGGAAAAATTATAACCGATAGAAGAGCAGGGCGTATAGATAAGAGTACTGAGCAATTGAGTAAGGATATATCATTCAAGATTGATGATGTTACCATACAGGTTGCTTCAGGTGTTGAGCACAGGGCAGCCCTACTCATGAAGGGTCAGGGTCTCTCTGATAAGGTCAGGGATACGGATCCACATGAAGTAGGTAGGGAATATAACGAACCTGAATTCATCGAAGAAGAGGGAAGAAAGACATCCTACATATTGAAAAATTATATGAAAAGAATGCGGTCAATACTTGACTCTCACCCATTTAACCTGGATCTGATCAGCAAGGGAAAGCTACCAGCAAACGAATTACTCATTCGTGGAGCTGGAAGTGCGCCAAAACTCGAACCGTTCGAGAAAAAGTATGGAATGAAGGCAGGATATGTTATCGGAATTCCAATGATTAAGGGACTTGCTGAGATGATAGGGATGGAGAAGATCGCCGTTGATGGGATCACTGGTAGCACAAATACAAACTATATGGGAAAAATTAAAGCTGTGGCAGAGGGAGTGGATAATTACGAATTCATTCTGGTAAATATAAAAGCTACTGATGTTGCTGCACATGATAAGAATCCGCTACTAAAGAAAGAGGTAATGGAGAGAATCGATGAGGCAATGGAACCCCTGCTGGGTCTTAGGGACAGGGCGCTGTTCATCCTTACCGGAGATCATTCTACATCATCCGTAAATGGCGAACATACTGGGGATCCAGTTCCCATTATGTTTTATGGAGATGGATTAAACAAGAGGGAAAGTGAAGCATTCAATGAAAAGTCATGTTCAAAAACAGGTTTTTCCCTTAGAGGATTAAACGTAATGGATTATGCTCTACAGCTTACTGACAGACTTGAAAAATATGGGGCATAGGGTCCAGGCAAAGTGACAGCTTAATCCTGAACTTAATTTAAAATAAGATGTCTTCATTATATTTCTATAATTGAGGCAGAACAAAGTAATTATCAAGATTTTGCAAGATTTTCCACATCATGAGATAGTTTCTCTGATCTTTTCAAATCTGAAGAATGGGTGAACAATCTTATAATAGGCTCTGTACCAGATGGTCTGGCAAGTATCCAATCATGGCCATTTCTTAACTTGATGCCATCCATTAAGGATATTTCCCACTCAGCATATTCATTCTTGAGTCTTTCCACCAGCGAGCTAAAATCAGATTTTGCGGGAATTGTCTTTCTTGTAATGTAAAATTGTGGAAGTGTGTCGATTAAGGTTTTTAGATCCTTATGTTCCTTGGCCATTATGTCCATAATTATTCCAAGGGACATGGCCCCATCCCTGCAGTACTGATGATCTCCATAAATTATGCCTCCATTCTCTTCCCCACCCAGTCTTGCTTTTTCCTGAATCATTGTCCTGGAAACTATAGGTGCTCCAACCTTTGTTCTTATAACCGTTGCCCCTTCTTTCTTGCAAACTTCCTCCAGTGCATCTGAGGAACTGACAGGTGTTACAACCTTCTCTCCTTTTTTAATATAATATTTCACGAAAAGCGTTAATGTTTTATCGCCATCGATAAAGTTTCCTTCCGAGTCTATGAAAACAGCCCTATCCGCATCTCCATCATGGGCAATCCCAAAATCAAAGCCTCCTGATCTTACGAGATCTATCAAATACTTCAGATTAGCAGGTTTCGGTTCTGACTCTCTTGACGTGAAGAGACCATCTGGATTTGCATTAAGCGTAACCACAGTTGCTCCAAGTCTTGAAAGCAGTTCAGGAGTGGTAAGGTATGCGGCTCCATTTCCAGTATCCACTGCAACTCTGAACCTTCTTTCCCTTATTTTGGTAACATTTATCATGTTCATAACTCCATTAACGTACAGATCGAATCCTGAGTTATCATGAAAACTTCTTGCAATGTTGTTCCAGGTTGATACATTGAACGTTTTTGAATAATATATCTCTTCAATTTTCTCTTCTTTTGTCCTCTCAAGTTCAGTCCCATCACTGTCAATGCACTTAATCCCATTGAACTGAGGGGGATTGTGAGAGGCAGTTATCATCACTCCTGGTAATGCATGTTTCTTGCAGTAATACTGAATAGCTGGGGTTGGCAAGACACCAATCATAACTGTTTCTGAACCTGTAGATAAGATTCCAGAATTTACTGCATTTATTATCATATCTCCAGAGAGTCTGTTATCTGAACCAATTACTATCTTTCCATTAAAAAATGTTCCTATGGCCTTACCTATCATCATGCAGAATTCTGGGGTAAGATCTTCGTTGGGAATCCCCCTTATACCATTAGTGCCGAACAATCTTTTATTTTTAGGATCTTCACTCATAATACCCTATGGGCTGGTTCTATTTTAAAATTATATCATTTGTATAGGCTATATCTGTTTCCTCTCCAGGCAATCTCTTTGGTTTTGGATCCAACCACAAGATTCCAAACATAAAAGAATGGAAGGAGAATCTGTACCAGTATGTATATAGCCTGTTTGCTTCGCAATCTTTTGAACATCTTGATCTCGTTCATTATAAGAGGAATGAAAAGCACAAGGAAGTAAGCAGAAACAAACACCGATAGTAATATGGCTCCTATAAATAGTAGGGCTGAGGAACCGTAGAGCAGGATTCCTATATAATATGCATTTCTGCTTTTACTCAGAAGGAGTGAAGTCTGTCTTATGGACCATTCCCTGAATACATGCCAATCGTCTGGAGAGTTTATGGTAACCACGCTTTCGGGAACATATGCTACTTTCTTTTCCCTCGCCCTGCAAAGATCTGTTATAGCCATGTCGTCAGAAACAGCTTCGGCGAAATCATTTAGACTCTTCTCATCAAACAGTCCTTTTCTGAATGCAAGAGAGCCTCCCCAGCCGAATACTGTAATATCTGACTGCATCATACCAACTCCAACAAACCCCCAAGCGGTTTTAAATTTAGACCAGAAACCATTTTTTGGCTCAAAGTATGGGAATGTTGTTGATATACCGTTAGATTCATCTATTAGTGGACGAAGTAAATTTAAAAGCCAGTTTCTGTCTGCAAGCACATCAGAATCAACAATTACATATGCATCATAATCGTCAAACTTTCTTAGGGCTGTTGCTATTGCCCTTACTTTTCCACTCCCACCTGATTGGCACTCGTTAATAACATATTCAATTCCATTACTCCTGATATGATCAGTTGCCGGATCATCTTCTGAGTCTATAACCGCCATGATTTTGTAGTTTCCATAACTTTGATCCTTTAGGGATTTCAGATTTTCATCTAATGTGTAGTCAACTCCCTTGCATGGGAGTATCACGAGAGTTTTAAAATCCGGTGTACCAATGTATTTTTTCCTAAACTTTCTAGGAAGTGAAAGATAGAGTTGAGACAAAAAAATTAAAACAATAAGGGCAAGGATAAAATAATATATACCTTCAATCAAATAATCTAGTATTAGCTGGGTCATTTCCTGGTTTAAACTAGACTCATGTCTTCTGCGTCTACCTGACCAACTCCACTTATGCCTCTTAGAATCTCCTCGATTTTATCCTGCTGTCCTTCATCATCTCTCACGACAACTTCAAGGCTTATTTTTTTCAATCCAAAGGCAATTTCCTTGATCTCAAGGTTAGATATTCTGCACTGATCTTTCAGGGAACCTTTAATTTTTTCAGACATCTGGTTTAAATCAGAGTCAGACTCTTCGGGCAAAACTGAAAATGTAATTGCAACATCCGCCATATTAACTACCTCACGGTCCCGTAAAGTTACATTTCTCGCATGTATAAGGTGTATTGTGCTCTCTGCAATTTCTGCATCTTCCTATAATGTTTTCCCCACAGTTAGGGCAGTCGAATATGGAATAGCCCTCACCTATCAGACCTTTACCGCATGAACTGCAATCTTCTTTGTTTCCCATTGAACATCCTCTTAATCGGTCATAATTTCAATTTCTTATATACATTTATTGTTTAAATCCAGTTTCATTCCATTGGATATCAACTTATACACAGTGAGAGAATTTTTAATCGACCAATACATGTACCTCTATGTTCTTACAGGTATCTAGCTCAAAGAAGTCAGATAGTTCAATCGAGGCAAAGGCATATACTGTTAGCGAAGTGCCACCTTACCTTGCTGTTCTAATAAAGCCACAACCTGGTATATGGGATGAACTTATGGATATGGATATCATGTTTATCAAATTGAGAGAAAAGAAACTGATTGAGGTCAAAATAAAGCAACGTATAGAAGTTGGAGAAAACTCAATATTTTTTGTCACATCTGACGATGAAGATTTTAAGGAAATATGTGGTGAACTTTCATAATGTTTCCAAAAAAGTTCCTGAATCAGAACATAAGGATAATAAAAGGAAAGATTTACACAGCTTCTAATTACAGGGACAGTGTATATGGAGAAAGACAATTGAAGATGAATGGGGAAAACTACAGACTCTGGGACCCAAAAAGAAGCAAGCTTTCCGCTGCAATATACAATGGGTTCTCAGGCATGCCAATACTGGAAGATTCTGAAATTCTCTATCTGGGTGCCTCTTTCGGAACTACAGTTAGTCATATATCAGATCTTTCACCAGATGGACACATATTCGCAGTAGAATTTTCTCCTGAGCCATTTTCTGGACTTTTAAGACTTGCAGAGAAAAGAAATAATATTTATCCTGTACTTTCAAATGCCAGGAATCCTGATAGATATTCTTTCTTTATGGAACGGGATCCGGAGATAATATACCAGGACATATCTCAGCGTGATCAGATCTCAATTCTCTTCAATAATCTTGATTGCTTTAACCACTGGCAGCACGCAATTTTTATTTTAAAGGCAACATCTATAGATTCCTCAAGGAAGCCTTCAGAGATTCTTAATGAGGTTACAGGGCTTTTGAAAAAAAGAGCAGGAATTCATATAATCTCCATAACAGATATTTCTAATTACCATAAAGGTCACTTTCTTTTGTTTCTGGAAAATACTAATTAAATTGAAAAGTAGTTATTTTCACCAATATTAGGTTTTAAAAATTTTTTAACATATTATTGTGAAGTTAAAAAATGCATATTGCCAAATAGTCTGAGATACCTAAATATGTAAAATTCTTTAAAAGCCTGATAAAAAAGATGAGAATAATTTAAGATAAGGATAGAATAGGGGGAATATGGATAATGAAATAGAAAGCGAAGGTCCATTTCAACTGGCATTTTTTAAGGAAAATGATTTTCACAGAAAACAATGCATATCATGTAAAAACTTTTTCTGGACTCAGAGTTCTGACAGGGTGACATGCGGCGATCCTCCATGCGACTCCTATGGTTTCATTGGAAATCCTGCTGGTAAAGGGCCTCTATCACCTGATCAGGTAAGGACAGAATTCATAAATTATTTCTCAAAGGATCATAGATACATAAAGCCGTACCCGGTGGTTCCAAGATGGAGAGATGATGTTCTACTGGTTAATGCCTCAATCTATGACTTTCAGCCTCATGTAACTTCTGGATTAGTCCCGCCACCAGGAAATCCGCTGGTCATGTCACAGCCATCTATCAGAATGAATGATCTGGACCTGGTAGGAGTTTCCGGTAGGCACTTAACATGTTTTGAGATGCTATGTCATGATAGTTTCAATAACAGCAGGGAAAGCCATTACTGGAAGGAGGGAACCGTTTCCAGATGTGATGGTTTTCTCTCTGAGGTAGTTGGAATAAAACGGGGAGAAATATCATACAAGGAGAAGCCATGGTCAGGTGGTGGAAATGCAGGGGATGCCCTGGAAGTTTTCGTTAGGGGTCTAGAGGTTGGAACTCTGGTTTTCATGGATTTAAGAGAAGATCCAGAAGGTCCCATAGAAATAGAAGGTTCAACCTATTCAAAGATGGAAATGAATATAGTTGATACTGGGTACGGGCTGGAAAGGATAAGCTGGGTTACTCAGGGTTCACCAACAGTATACGACTCAACATATGGAAGCGTTATCTCTCATATACTCACCAGGTCAGGGGTTGAGATGGAAAACATCTCAGAAATGGGAGCAATAACTCAGATCTATTCCTCTGATCCAGACAGATTGCCCTCTGAGATAGAGAAAGAAGTTAGGAAGGTAGTAAGAGACGATCTGTCGTTCAGCTGGGATCATGTAGAGAAAATAAGACAGGCATATGTACTTGGAGACCACGCACGGTCTATATTACTTCTTTCAAGGGACTACGTTATTCCAAGTAATGTAAAGGTTGGTTATCTTTTCAGATTACTTCTCAGAAGATCTTTCAGGGCAATAGATCATCTTCATTTCAAAGGCTCACTGATGGAAATAATAAAACTTCAGGCATCAAACATGAAAGGTATAGTAGATGATTTTCCGGAACAATTCCTTCAGGAAATAATTGATGAAGAAAGAGATAAATATGAAAAATCTCTTGAAAAGGGTATTGAGATCGTTAAGAGGATTCTTAAGAAAAAGGGGGCAATGGACTTCAGTGATCTGGAAATGCTCTATGATTCCCACGGGCTGGTTCCTGATTTTGTATCACAGATTATGAAGGAACAGGGAAAGGAATTAATAATTCCACCCGACTTCCACGCAAGGATAGTTGAAAGGCACACAGGAAAGGAAAAAATAATCAAGGCTAAGGAAGAAGTTTCCATATTCAGAGGCCTCGAAACAAGGCCACTTTATTATGACGACCCAAACATGCTTGAATTCACCTGTATTATACTTGATTCTTCAGATGATTTAATAGTAACCAACCAAACCGCTTTCTATCCAACAGGAGGTGGCCAGCCATTTGACACAGGATATTTCCAGGTTGGTTCAAAGAAATACAGTGTAATAGATGTTTATAAGGATGGGAATGCAGTTGTTCACAAAATAGTTGGTCATATAGAAAAGGGCACAAGAGTAAAAGGATATGTTGATGGAACACGACGAAAACAGCTAATGGTTCATCACACATCAACTCATCTATTGCTTGGAACACTGAGAAAGCTACTGGGAGAACAGGTCTGGCAGGCAGGGGCCCAGAAGGGTGTGGAATCCTCAAGGATTGACATTACATATAACGGAAAGATCACAGACGAAACCATCAGGCTCATAGAACATGAATGTCTTGCAAGAATTACCGAGAACAGGAAGGTAACTTCAAGATTCATGGACTGGAACAAAGCAATAGAAACTTATGGGTTCAGACTTTTTGAAGGTGGCGTTCCACTATCCGGGAAGCTTAGAGTCGTGGAGATCGAGGGTGTTGATGTTGAGGGGTGTGGAGGAACTCATCTATCTGGCACGGGAGAAATTGGATTTTTAAAGATTCTAAAGGTCGAAAGCATTCAGGAGGGCATATTTAGATTCACATTTGCCGCAGGAAATGCAGCACTAAACTATGTTGAAAGTATAGAATCGGATCTGACCAGGATAAAAAATATAGTAAGATCAACGGAGGACACTGTTCAAAAAGTGGAAAAGAGTATAGAAGAACTTATTCGCTTAAGAGAAGAAATTACAGTGGCAAACAAAGAAATACTAACACATCTCTTTGATTCTGCAAGAAAGTTGGTCTTATGTGGAACTAATGCATGGATAGTAGATTTGGAAAAAGATGAATTGTTAAAACTTGCAGTGCCCATTGCCCTGAGCAAACCAGATTCTTTTATTCTCTCCACAAAAGAAAAAAAGACTGTTGTTGGAAGGAATAAAGACGAACTTCAAAAGATAGTAAAATGTATATCAAAAATTGAGTGGGACGGTAAGGGTCAGGTTATCCCTATTGGTTTAAATCAGTTGAAAAGTGAAAATTTAATAAACTAAATTTAGCATAACGAGTATATATATGGCTGGCAGCAGAAATCAGGATGAGGAAGAAATAAGAATATTCTCATCTTTTTTCACGATACTCAAGGTTGAAAGGGATAACAACATCCTTACTTTCAAAATACCTGAAAGTGAGTACAGCAGCAAAAAATTCGAGCAACTTTACAATGCCATGAAAGAAAGAGGGTTTTATTCATATACAAATGGAAAAGGGGAGATCATTTCTTTCAAGAAGGTAAATAACAAAAATAGAACATACCTGAAATTTCTACTTATAATCCTTACGATTCTATCCATAATATATGCAGGTTATTCATATTCAAACAGTTATTATTCCGGGATGAGACCTATTTCGATCTTATCACTGAGCATCCTTTACTTCGTTCTTCCAGTGATATCAATTCTCATAATGAGGGAATTACCGAAATATCTTATCATGAAGAGCAGGAAGCAGAAATACTCTATACCTCTTTTTGTCCCAAACCCATTTCTGATGGGAACAATGGGAATAAT
The DNA here is from genome assembly GCA_021833045.1 of Thermoplasmata archaeon. Next base: position 2,407 of record JAKBGP010000026.1, on the reverse strand, counting down.
AAATGCACCTGATGAACCCTATATGAATTCCGATGATGAAATCCTGGCAGGGTTCTTTTCCCTCGTTACGGGTTTCATAATTTCAACTATTTTTCTAACCGTGGGATATCTCGGTTTATCATTATACACAGGTGCCAGCTATGTTACAAATGGAACAACAAGCATTATAAACATACCACTTCTCATCCAGATGATTACAGGTCATCTCATACCAAATTCTGGATTTCTGGACCCTATCAGCCTTGCAGGCTGGTCAGGGTTAATTTTCACATCATTCAATTCATTCCCAATTGGACTAATGGATGGTGGTATGATACTATCTGGATTTAACAGGTCTTTCAGAAAGAACGTTTCATATATTTTCATTACAATAATGATATTTATTTCTTTTACGTATCTTGCATGGTTGATTCTCCCAATGTTCCTTGCATTTCTTGGTATGGGAACAATTGAGCCAGTAGATACAAATTATCTGAGGGCGAGTAAGAAGGCATTTGTGGCCATAGGGATAGCAATGGCTCTTGCCATTATAGGCCTCACTCCCTATCCACTTCACCTATCCAGTCCAGAAATGGGCGTATTCTACAACGAACAGTGGGATGTTTCTTTGAACGGCTCTCACTCCATGAGCTATTATGATATCATCATATCAAATTATGGTCAGAATAGCATTAATCCGGGGTTTTCCGTGTCACCTGCAATGGGAATATCAATCTCAACAAATAACACTCTTATAAAACCGGGGGAGATGAATACTTTCCATATTGGAATAAATACAACATCCGCTCCGGCCGGTTTAAACCGCGCTGATCTGAGGATCTATGTGGGCAGTTCCGATAGATCTATCTCTCTTATATTTTTTAAAATTGATCCAGCAGAAAATATAGAGATGCAGTATCCTTCAGCTTCCATATCTAACAGGACGGCATTTATAGAAAATGTGACAGTATATAACACTGTAAATGCGAATGTTTCTGAGAATATCCTAATTGGTGCGCCTCAAAGCTGGCATTACGATGTACTTGTTAGCAACACCACAAGGTTCACAAATTCTGTGCCACTGGAACAGAATGGATCCTATAGTTTTGGTACCTACCAGATCCAAAAGCCAACTCAGAATGGTCCAAGCTTTTTAAGTATCAGAATTTATTCAAAGTATCTGCCTGAATCGAACATTTATTTTGCTGTTTATAATAGCACTTATTACGGAAAAATGATGATGATGGAGAAGTGAACATATGAAGATAGGTTTCATGATAAATCCGAGAGCGGGTGAAGGTCTTTTTTACAGGACAAATGGATCAGATAGGTTAAGCACGAATTCAGATCAGAGCTATTCCATATCCAGAGCCATGAGATTTCTGGATAATCTGAACAGGTATTATGTTTTCCTGACTGCATCAGGAAATATGGGAGAGGATGCGCTATTGACTTCTGGGTTTGATAACGTGGAAGTCATATATAAACACGGGGAAGTTACAGATCGCCAGGACACCATTAATTTTGTTCGTGAAGCAGAAAAGAGATGTGATATAATTCTGTTCGCAGGAGGAGATGGAACTGCTGGAGATATTCTATCTGTAAATCCTCAAATTCCTATTCTTGGAATTCCCGCAGGAATGAAGATGTACAGCTCTGTATTTGCCAAGGACCCAGAGGAGGCAGCAGAACTTCTGGATCAATTTGATTCAGGTAAAGCAGTCGTAGTAGATTCTCTCATAGAAGATGCAGATGAAGATAAAATGATGGAGGGAAAACTCCTGATTAAAAGAATTGGAACAGTCAGGTCAATATCATCTGAAACTCATTATCACGATCCAAAAATAGTTTCATATGAATGGACAGAAGATAGTATTACAGAATATGTTAAGGATACCATGGATTCTTCCTATTACTTGATGGGGACTGGAACAACATGCAAGAGGATTATGGAGAATATGGGTATGAGTACATCAATGTTTTCAGTAGATCTCATTAAGGACAAAAAACTAATAAAAAGTAATTATTTTCCTGAAGATTTAGACAAATTTGTAAAGGATGATGCAGAACTGAAAATAATTGTATCTCACTATGCAGGGAGTGGGTTCTTTCTGGGTAGAGGAAACAGACAGATCGACGCGAGGGCAATCAGGAGGGCCGGAAAAAAAAATATTATTATTATATCCTCCGAGACGAAATTATCAACAACAAAGGGATTAAGATTTGATGTGGATGGAATAAGTCCGGATTTTTTTGGAAAATATGTGAAAGTAATAGTAGGTTATGAAAGGTTTAGAATGATTCCGGTGCTTTAATAATACAGTTTAAATGTCTAATTTTAATGGCTGTTGGTTAAATGGAAAAAACATTTGCAGACCTTTCAAAGTATGTTAAGAGATCACCGCCTTTCTGGTTATTGATAACTGTC
>JAKBGP010000025.1 GCA_021833045.1 Thermoplasmata archaeon | reverse complement strand
AGATGCATTCGTCATTTAGCAGGGAATAATTATCGGGATATTAAGAAACGTTCTGCAAGATGGTATCAATCATTAAGGAAAAACAATGTTGTGAGATGGAAAATTTTGCCAAATTCTATCTGGATATTCAGTTTTCGAAAATAATATGGGATAAACGTTATTATAAAATATTCGCATTGTATCCAAGTGAACAAGCCCGATTTACTTCAATTGCTAATTTATGCTCGCGGATCGTCCCAGCGTGACAATGAGAGTATATCCTCAAAGAATCACCTACAGAAGGAAATGTTCCTTCTTTCGAAGGAGACTGTTTTCTCCAAAGTTGAAGGTTATAACTTTGTGCCTCACTATTATGGTCCATTTTCGCGTGAACTTGATAGGGACCTTATGGAACTCATAGAATCTGGCATTATAAACGAGGAGGATGGTTTCACTCTAACTCCAGTTGGGTTCAGGTCTACACAGCAAAAATGGAATAGTTTAGATCAATCACAAAAACTCGCACTTTCCAGGATAAAAGAGAGGTATAACTGAATACCTTTGGATAATCTAATGGATTATGTGTACGGGAAATATAAGAAGTATACTGTGAAATCAGCAATGGTACTTGATAACATATACATTTATTTTGAGAAATTTGCAGAGAAAAATGAAATCACCGTAGAAGATTTGGACAGCGCGTTTGATAATATTAGGCACCCCTCCAATGAAAATAGTTATTGATTCAAACGTATTTTTTCGAGTGATTCTCGGCAGAAAAGCAGGTTCCGCAAGCAAGACAGTTATATCTTTGATAACGGAGGGAAGAATTAGTCCTTATACATTTGATGCACTCATTGGTGAAATTGGTAGAGTAGTTAAGAAAGACAAAAAGTTAAGCCAAATTAATCCAATATATTTTAGGCAATATATAGATAATATTGACGGATGGTTAACTTATGTTCCGATGAAAAACTTGAACATGACCAGAAAATGCTTGATAATATTGGAAATGATTGGTATCTAATCGCAATTAACAAATGTGTTTGAGGGCTAATTGTATAATCACTTATGACAAACATCTGCTATCTGTAAAGAACGAACTTAAGGAAAAAGAAGGAGTTGATGTTTTAACGTCAGAGGAATTTATTCAACTATTCAAAATTAATAAAATCTAATGCACTGTAATTTAATCACAGTGTCTTAATCCACAATCAATTTTGCAACTTATGTTCATTGGACTCCTGATTTCCCATGTTCACAGATTGCCCAGCATGTCCGTTTTTCCTCTCCTTTGTCTCCTTCTCGAAATAATAGATCATCATACCCACAATTATTGTAATGAAACCCAGATAGATTGCCTTAACCCCGAGGGCATACATGATCAGGAGTGAGAGAAGTACCGATACTATTTGCACATAGGGGTAGAGGGGAGATGAAAATTCCCCTTTTACTTTCCTGTGTCTCAATATTACTATGAACAATCCGGTAAGTGCGTATGAAAATATGACTCCAAAATTGGAAGCCAAAGCTATTACCTGCACATTGCCAAGGAAGAGGGCCACAACGGCCAGACCTCCAATCAATATTACCGCCTTCCTTGGAGAATCTTTATGGCGCCCCTGAATCCACTCAGGGAGAACCCCATCTTCGCTCATCTGAAGAAGCGTTCTTGAGCCCGCAACTATGAGTGAAACTGTTACAGTAAATGTTGCTATAATTGCAACAATTGCAATTGCATAACCTACGAATACAGGTGCCCTGCTGAAATGTAGTGCATTGCTCAATGGATCTGCAGAAATTGAATAATTCTGCCATGGCATAAGGGCGAGCATGCCAGTTACTACTAAGATATAGAGCACTGTGCTTACTACAAGTGCGAAAATTATTGCAAATGGCACGTTCTTGGCCCCATTTTTAACCTCAGGGGTCAGTGTTGCAATTGTGTTGAATCCGGAATATGCAAAGAAACTTAGCGAAGCGGCAACGATTATGCTTTCAAAACCCATGGGAGCCAGAGGGGTAAATCTTGTTTCCACCCATTTCCCGTAAAATATGGAAACAATAATGAAGAGAATAAGTCCTGCTACTGTCAATATGACAAGGTATTTTTCCACTCTTGCCACTGCTGATATTCCCACATAATTCAGAAATGTAGCAAAGGCGATCATTCCGGCAGCTGCGATTATGACAAAATAATAAGGTAGTGAGAAGAATGAAAGAAGATATGATCCGAATCCAAGTGACACTGCAGATGCGGCTATGGAATAGGATATGCTTCTCAGCCAACCAACCATGAAACCTGCAGAATTTCCCATGGTCTCCTTTGCAAATGAATAGAGGCCCCCATGTGTAATAATTTTTGAAGAAAGTTCCGCACTGTTCAATGCAATGGTTAATGCCAGAACTGCTGTAATCGCAAATGCAATCAGGGCCCCGGGCCCTGCATCATAAATTGTGGTTCCTGCGAGGACAAATATTCCTGCTCCTATAATATTTCCAAGTCCTATGGCAGATGCTTCCCATTTGCTCAACTTCTTTTCCATTATGGAAATAGTATGACATTATTCCTAATTATCTTGGCTATTTGCAGTTTCCATAATGAACCTATTCTTACGATGTCTACGAATTTCACAAACGAATCTGAATTTTTTATATTCCTCTTCCTAGATCCGATGGATTAAGCCATGCTATGTACATATGTTTCGAGAAATCCCGATGATCAATCATCATTTAGAAAGATGAAAATAAGAAAAATACCAGAAATGATCATCGTGCAAGAGACAGAGTTTTTTTCAACAGAGCAACATTTTTCAAAAAACTTTAATTTCAACAATATTATTACTATGACATTGGCAGAAACTTACACTCAACAGGTAAAAACTTACGAGCTCAGGAAAGCGCACAAGTTCAACGTGGGTTTGTTGTTTTTATGCGTTTTCAATGGGAAGGATACACTTCTTGAAGATTCGATCAACAGCATTGCCAGCATTGGTGAGGAAACTGGCCTCTCATACAGCATAACGGTACTCAATAATAATCATTATCCTATAAGTGTAGCATCTCTCGAGGGCGTGATGAAACAGAACAGGGACATAAGGATAATCCACAATCCCCATGTATCCAGGGGTGCACTGAAGAACCAGGCAATCAGGGAGATTAAGACGGATTATATTGTCATGTTCGATCCGGAAAAAGAATATGATATTTCTTTCGCAGATCTTTTGTATTCTTTCGTCAGGAGAAGGGAAAAGAGGATGCTTTTCTCGGATATAGTCATAATGCCATGGGACATCATTCATGATGTTGGCGGATGGAATGATCTTAACATTTCAGAAGACATAAACCTTTTCTCAAGAATATCAACATCCTATGGCATACTTTTCTATCCCACTGAGGGAAGGGCAAGCATGAACAGGTTTTTGATATACAAGCCAAAACAGTTCCAGAACAGGAAGGAATACATGAATATGCCAAGTTCCAGGAAAATTTCACTCATGCGTGATCTCATTGTAGGTTGCAATTACAGCATGAAAGATCTTTTCCTCTTTTCCACAGGTGTGAGTGAAATGAGGATTTCTGACAAGATAATAGCAATGAGTGCTTACATATATTCAAGAATTAAGTCACCAAAGGTTAGAAAAAAAGATAAAAACATATATGTCACCTTTATGGAATCCATGTTCGAATCAATCATCCTGAAGGAATACAAAAGGTTTGACACATTCACAAAGCCACTGAGGATATCAATCACCGAGGATGAAAACAGGTATCTGCTTGCAAGAAGTGAAATATGGAAAAAGGTAAGGCCCTCCATGAGGTCATTCACCGATTCTTGAGAAGAGTGCAAAATATACATACATAGCTCAATTATTTACCCATAGTGTTTTTTCTGCCTGTGTCCCATGCTTGGTTTCGGTTCTTGGCATTGTTCATGATCATTCCTATTTCTATGGTGTTTACCGTTGGCCACATTCATATGCCAAACAAACCTGCACTGGGGTATTCCATGTACAGAACAAACCCTGACCTGTATGTTTATGGGAATCTTTCCATCAACGCTTCGGACGAATCAATGCTAAAGGGCTACAATATAATATTCTCAGGATCAGGGAACCATTTTCTGAATATATGCACCAACAGTTCAATCTCATGCGAGACCATTGTAAATTCAGGTGGAAAACTTGTAATCAGGAATGGTGGTTCTGCAGACAACATACAGATTTGTAATTCAACATTCAATTTCACAGGATACTTCATGCTGCGCAATTCTTCCATAAGGATGTACAAGACCTTCGTGGGAGGAACAGCAGGCATATGTTTTATCAATGACCATGTATCATCATATTACTCCACATTCAGAAATGAAAAGTCCCTGAATTCAGCAGGCATATACAACGTATCCACACTTTCCCAGAATGGCCAGCCCATCAGCAGCAACAGTTCCTATATGTTTGATTACAGTACTCTTCCGGGTTACAACTATCCAGTAAGCTCCATTGCATTGTGCTTGAATTATACCATGGAAAACAGCCCAAACCCCGTATCTATGAAATTTGAATTGAGCAGTTCAATGGTATTTTCAAAAAATCTCTGCATTGAAAATCGGGCAGGAAGGTTCAGGGCTGAATACAATCTTACAAATCCATGGTTTCTTTCAGGCTTTAGCACGGGAAAGGAAATTCCTGTTGCATTCAACATGTCACCAGATTCGAAGCTCACCATATGGCACGGTGCAATCTGCTTTCTTTCAAACAGCACCATAAATCATACGGGCATTTATCATAATTTCATCGTACTTTCAAGATCAGACCTCTATTCTGTTTGCTCCACATTTACAGGTAACGAGGGCACTCTGGAGAAAGGTGGTTATTTCAATTCATCAAGAACAGGTTTGTATATGGTGAATGATTCAGGGGCCACACTGGTAGATTCGGGGTTCACAGGCGCACAGAAATACGTTGAAGGCACCTATTCTCCGGTGGTAAAAGGCAGAAACAGTGTTCTTGAGGTCTGGAAAAGCTCATCCATTTTCGTAAGTACTCACCAATCAACTTATTGCCAAAAGAATATAACATTTACAGGAATGAATGACAATTACACAAAAGTAAAGGAAAACGCCCTTAATGTGAGCTGCATTAAAGGGAAGGAAATAATTGGATCAGGAATGCTTCTGCAGTATTTTTCTGAAAATTGTTCCCAGATTTTTTCATCTTACAGATACAGCATCTATGGCAATGAAAGGTATTTATCACTCCAGGAGGGCACTGTTTTCACCATAACAGGCATAATCCAGCATCTGTATTTCAACAATACTTCAACGATCAATGTTACATTATCTGAAACATACACAAACAATGATACAATCACACACCTTGAATTGAAGAGCCTCTATGGGAAATCCTCCTCAATTTATATCAGAATTCTGCTGAATTATTCCGGTGAGAAACGTGAGAATAATTTCCAGTTGAACAATCTTTCACTGAACAAATCATTCTGCATGAAAATGTCTCTGGCAAGAAATCATAATGTAAATGAATCGTATGTTAAAGTGAATTGGATCATATCTTATAACAACAGCCTGTTTACTGAAAATGTTTCAGGCAATGAGAATCTGCCCGTTGAACGGTACAATTATACATACAACCTTACAGAATGCGGAATTCCATCAGGGCAGGAATGGTCTATTATCGTACAAAATTTCTCCTACACGACAATGCAGAAAACTTTAACTCTAAATAGTTCCAATCCTTTCCTCACCGTGTTTCCACAGGATTCGGGATATTTTAACACCAGTTCAAAAATTGAAAAAATATTTCCTGGAACGACCTATTTCAACTATACAATTATGTATGGAACGATTGAGTTCATGAACAATGGAAGCAACACATACAATGTATCATGCATTTTCAATTCTCAGAGCAACATCAACGGAAAATTCTGTATGCAGTTGCCCTATGGAAACTACACATTTCTTGTATGTTCAGGTTCATATCTGGCTGTCCGGCAGGTGAATATTCAAAGTAACAGGACTGTGCTCTATCTTGATTTCACACAGACTTCAAACAATTATTCCATATATTATGTGGCCAAATATGCTTTTTACACCGCTGCAATCATAGGTTTTGCATTTTACTTCACAAGAAGGTATTATATTTCGTTCTGTCCGAAATGTATGGAAGCAAGGAAACCTTTCAATTTCAGGACTCATAGATGTTGGGTTGATCAGAATATATCAATTGAGAGAAAGGTTGTAAAATGAGAAATCATAAGTGCCGGGCAACTGCGATCTGATCTCATAGGAGAACGTTATGTACTGTACAGGGTAATAAGGAACATTTGACAGACTCAGGTTATAAATCTGTCTGAAATTTATTGTGAAATTTGAAGTTATTATGTATATGGAGTTAATGGAATCATAGACGCTTGTGTTTTTTGCGGTGCTGTTGAATCCCACAAAAATTGAAAAAGTATTGTTGAATGTGATATTAATTCCGTAAAATAGCACAGGGGTTACTATTCCGCTTTTAATGGAAAGGATCGTTCCCTCACCTGTATAATTTCCATCGAATCTGAGAATTTTATTATTAGTTGAAAGATAGGTGAGGTTTGCAGGTTCATCAGTCAGTTTCATTGAAGATGTGCCGGCTGAATTGATAAGGGACATGTTTGCGCCATTGCCTGTTACATTCAGTCCATTTTTCAGGATATAACTGAACTGTTTTTCCCCCTGATTGAGCGTCCATCCCGGATATGGGTTGGAAGGTGTGTAAGTTGGATACATCATGCCATAGTTCGGAAAAGTAGTATTCTGCTTCAGGGACACAGTTCCACTTGAATAGAATAAGCTCTGAAAATTGTAATATGCCTGGATCCTGAAATTCGAATTGTCCGGAAGAAAATATAATGCGATGGTAGGAGTTATGGTGACATTATTCATTCCATAGTTTATATTGTGATTTGATCTCCAGATCAGGCTATTGAAATTTGAACCGGTAGAGGTGGAAGGAATGATCCTGAAAAAAACAGGTGAAGACAGGTTCATTCCGGAAGCGGGGTTGTAAGTGATGGAGACATCCATTGAGGTTATATACCCGGAGACATCAATCGGATCAGAAACGTTTGAGACTGAATTTATAACAAAAATGTGGGTTCCACTCAACTGCATACTCTCATACACAACTGCAGAAGTACCTCCTGCAAAAATTATAATCAGCACAAGTAAAAATGAAGAATTCTTTTTAATGAATGACTTGAGTTTCTTCAAATCCAGTGAAGATATACTGTATGTATTTCTTTGTTGGGAAGGGTTCAGGAGTCTCGTCTGTTCCTTCTCTTTATAAAAGTCAACATAAGCAAGAAGATCGAGGATAATCCAGTCAAAAATGTAAGTGGTCAGGAGCCTGAAGTTGAACAGAAATATTATGGCTGGAAAGACAAAGAGGGCATACTTGATTCTGTCGTAAAATCGTATGTAGACGAGCATGCAGATCAATGCAGTCGTTAAGAAAAGAATTGTGAACACTTTGGATGGAATGTTCACAAATCCTGCGAATGCGATCTCGGAAAATCCAACTCCTATTCCAATAATAGGTTGGAATTCAGCCTCAATCATATTTCTCATCCAGTCATGCGGCTGCATCAGGATGAATGGCAGGTTAGTCAACAGGAATGTAAATATTGCTCCTAAGATAAAGAAGACGATATGTTTCATGGACTTTCCTTTTTCTCTATATATGAGATAGAGCATGAATGGGAGTGCAATTATGGGGAGCTGCTTGGCTGAAATGGCCAGCCCATACATAGCACCTGAAAATTTAGTATTCTTCCGGTATATGTAAGATAGCGTCATGAAAAACATAAATATGACATCAGTTGAGCCTGACAGGGAAAGCGCAACAAATGCAATGTCCATGGCAACGATGAGAGTTAGATACGGTATATTATCTGCCATATTGTTCTTTTTCAGGTAAATTACAGTAAACAGGAGAAGCAGAATTGAAAAGAAATACAAAGCCGTATAATCGGGCAGATTGAGATAGACGAACGGTACAAAGGCAAGAACAGACATGCCGGGATAAAGGAGGAAATAGACGTTATTTCCGTTCAGCATAGGTGTACCAAAAATTGGCGTTATAAACTTGAAAACCTCTACCATGTTTGAATTGACATAAGGATCTTTTCCCTGCAGAAAAATTTTGGCTGCATAAGTTTCAATTATTATTTCATCAGTAGTTGCATTTCCGTAGAGATTGGCAATGACTAAGAAAAATTGCACTGTTATAAAAATTAGACCTGCGAATGTCACCATATTGATGAATTTTTTATTTTCTGGAAAAATAAGAAAATAAAGAATACATATGATTCCAGTTATGAAAAGGAGCCACCCATTAATAATAGCAGCAAGGTTCAGGTAGCTTATTGTGTACAGTGTCCCAAATGGTACTATGGAATAAACCACTCCAAGGAGGAGATATTTAAACTTGCCTATCTCAAATTTCGGTTGGGCCATACAATGAACCTGTATGAATTATTAAGATAAATATATGTGGTGTTTCAAGGACTCACAAGTGCCAGACTACGCCCTGGCTTCCACCAAAGTTCGTTGTGAAAGATCCCAGTATTCCCACTACATCTGCCCACATGTAGTTAATGCCAAAAAAGGTAAGCACAAGCACAAGTGAGAAATATATGCCTGATCCAAGGCTTGACATCACATTGTATTTCACGTATCTCTTGATCACTGTTCCAGAGGATGCCCGTTTCCTGTATGTCCAGTAATTGTTCATCACAAAGTTCGAAACAATTGAAGCTTCCAGAGCGAGTATTGCGCCAAATACAACTGGTTGATAGTAATGCCCCACCACAATGTTCATTATAAGAAGATTGAGGAGTGCACCTGCCAAACCAACAATGGCAAATTTAATCATCTGGTAATCAGAAAGTTTGAGCACCAGTTTTATGTATTTGATGAATTCACTTAGACCAAGCTTGCTTTTCCCTCTCTTCCTCTTTATGAATCTGTATGGAACCTCACCAATGTTTGTGGTGCTAGTGGCCACCAGTATTTCAAGAAGTATCTTGTATCCATTAGAAACAATTTGATCAGGTTTCACCACATCTCTTCTGAATCCAAAGAATCCGGAAAGTGGATCTTTTATCGCCTCTGTCTTTTGGATGTTCATATGGGCAAGAACTGTTGCAAATTTTGAAATAGCTTTTCTGATGATATTAAATTCAGCCGATCCCCCACGAACATATCTTGAAGCAACCACAAGGTCTCTCCCTTTTTCAAGTTCGTTTAATATTTTGGGGATGACCTCCGGAGGGTGTTGTAAATCGCTGTCCATTACAATTACATACTTGCTTTCTGAATTGAGAAGTCCATCTCTGACTGCAGTTGCAATTCCATTTTTTCCGGGTCTTCTGATGACTATAATGTTTCCGTATTTTGAGTTAAGGCGCTCAGCTATTTCAGCTGTTTTATCCTGACTATTGTCATCTACAACAACTATCTGGCAGTTTAAGTCCATCTCCTCTATCCGATGTACTATTATAGGGAGATTTTCAGCCTCATTGTATGTTGGTAGTATAACTGACAGGTCTAATATCGTGTTCACCTCATTCAAGCGTATATATGATATAAGGAATTATTATAATAATGTTACTGATTCCTGCACCGTAAGAATGGGGAATAGCAGAAAAATTACAATTTGAAATTACCTTTTCCTAAGAATTTTTCTAATTATAAAAATATGAATATACATCATATAACAAATAGATATAAAATATATTAAAAACGCATAAAGTGAAGATGTTGAAATTAAGCAGGATTCCTGAAGTAATATTTTAATATGCATATAAAATATTGATTCTGATGAATTATGTTATCTTCAAAATGCAAGCACTACGAAGTTTCAACTGTTTTTAAAATCCAAATCTAAACTATAATTAAATTTAACCATAAAAAATATATTATAGACAACATGCGTATTACAATAAAGAATGATTGATTATTACAAACTTCTCAACGTGTCAATAAATGCGTCTGATGAAGATATCAGGAAAGGATACTACAAAATGATTAAACGGTGGCATCCCGATGTAAATAATACGGATAAAAACCTTGCAGAAATTATGGCGAGGCAGATCAATGAAGCTTATGGGATACTTAGCAACCCAGGAAAGCGTGCAGAATACAATTTAAAAATATCTGAAAAAGCGGGAGACATTTACACCATTTATCGACCAAATAAGAATAAAAGAGATGACTTTTCAATAAAAAAAGCGAAACCGCAGAATCTGAAAAATAATGAAAATAGGGAAAAACTGCTAAAGTGGGCACAGAATTTTTCCAGGTATATTGAGATCCATCCATGGTCAAGAAAAGTGTATGATGATCTCAAAGAGGACTTGAAACTGAAGTTCCTCGCGGGAGATCTGTCAATGGAAGATGTGCTAGAAATATACGGCAACCTCGCAATTGAAAAATCTAATATGGGCCTCAAGAGCAATTATTACGCTCCTAAGGCAATAAAAGGGATAATGGAAAATCACAATAGCCCTGATATTGCACTCAGAACAATATCCATGATGGAAGTGTTGATGCAGGTATATATTCGCATTAATTATGGCCTGATAAGGGCAGAATCAAAAAGTGATGGAAAGTATGCAATCATAAAGAAAATACTGATGCTTCACGAGTTTCTTGAAAAGAATCCTGACAAATTTTTCATTGGAATAAAAAAAGTATTCATTACCAAGGATGATTGGGCATGGATGATCAGAGCAATCAATTAAAGACTCAATGGCGAGGTTATACATCAAGGCACAGTTTTCAAACAGGTCTGTTACTGCGTGTGTCCAGTGTTCATAACTCGTGAACTCTGCCAGTTTAGAAATCAGGCATAGGATATGGATATAGGAATGAAATTATATTCCACTGATATGTTTCTATAGCAAGGGACGAATACAAAAAGAAAAAAGAAATATTTATAATGAAGAACATATTTACCACGTATGGCGTATATTCCGGATCAGGCTGAAATTATGCTGGATCCAATTGATTATTCCATCAAGGCAGCAAGGAGTAGAAAGAGAATGACCGACCTGAAAATACGGATTGAAGGAGACAGTGTGGAGGAGCTCAAAAAGAAAAATGAAACACTCCTGAGATCAGTCGCTGAACTCCAGAATTATATAAAGATAATTTCAAGAGACTTTGAAAACCAAAAAAAAACCGCAGGAATGGAAATTTTAAAAAGTATCTTTCCTCTTCTTGACTCAATGGATTCAGGCATAGCTTCAAGCAAGGAAACCACAATGCTACAAAATCTTAGAAAAATCCTGATATCATCCCTTACGCCGTTTGGCTTCAAAGAAATAGAAACCGTGGGAAAGAATCTTGATCTGAAATATCATGAAGTTGTTGGCACAGTAGATGGTGAGTCAGAGGACAGAATAGCACATGAGATACAGAAAGGGTATACGTTAAATGGCGAAGTCATAAGGACAGCAAAGGTAATAGTTGAAAAAAGAGGTGAAAAAGTTGAGTAAAATAATAGGAATAGATCTTGGAACAAGCAATTCGGCAGCTTCAGTGGTAATATCTGGAAAGCCCACGATTATACCAAGTGCAGAGGGCGTCTCTATTGGCGGGAAATCTTTTCCCAGCTATGTAGCTTTCACAAAAGATGGGCAGCTTCTGGTTGGTGAACCGGCAAGAAGACAGGCACTTCTTAATCCTGAAGGAACCATAATCGCTGCAAAGAGGAAGATGGGAACCGATTTCAAATTCAAAGCATATGGAAAGGAATACACTCCACAGCAGATATCAGCATTCATTCTTCAGAAGATAAAGAGGGATGCAGAGAATTTTCTTGGGGAAACAATCACGGATGCAGTTATAACGGTACCTGCATATTTTGATGACAATCAGAGACAGGCCACGAAGGATGCCGGAACCATTGCTGGCTTAAACGTAAAGAGAATAATTAATGAGCCGACAGCCGCATCACTTGCATATGGGATAGACAAGCAGAATCAGTCAATGAAAATTCTTGTATACGATCTTGGAGGAGGAACCCTTGATGTGACGGTCATGGAGTTTGAAGATGGTCTTTTTGAAGTGAAATCAACGTCAGGTGACACAAAACTTGGTGGTACAGATATGGATGATGCCATCATCAAATACATAGTGGACGATTTCAAGAGCAAGGAGAATTTCGATCTTTCCAAGGACAAGAAATCATACATCAGGCTCAAAGATGCTGCTGAGAAGGCAAAGATTGAGCTTTCATCAACTCTTGAGACTGAGATAAACCTCCCATACATAACTGTCATTAACAATGAACCAAAGCATGTGCAGCTTTCACTCAGTAGATCAAAGTTTGAAGATCTCATCAAACCAATAATAGAAAGATCCTTGCACCCTCTCGAAACAGCTATCAAGGAAGCAAATATCTCAAAAAGTGGAATTGATAAGATCATAATGGTTGGTGGCCCAACAAGAATTCCCTACGTGAAGAAATACGTGGAAGATTTCTTTGGAAAGAAGGTAGAGGGCGGAGTAGACCCCATGGAATGTGTTGCCACGGGAGCTGCGCTTCAGGGTGCAGTCCTTGCAGGAGATATAAAGGATATAGTCCTGGTGGATGTGACACCTCTGACTCTGGGTATAGAGACCCTCGGAGGAGTTTCAACACCCCTTATCAATTCGAACACCCCTATACCTGTTAGAAAATCACAGTTGTTTTCCACAGCCGCAGATATGCAGACAGTTGTGACGATCCATGTGGTTCAGGGTGAAAGAAGCCTTGCAAAGGACAATGTTTCACTGGGGCAGTTCAATCTTGAAGGAATCCCTCCTTCACCGAGGGGGATACCGCAGGTTGAGGTTACTTTTGATATAGACTCAAATGGAATATTGACAGTGAGCGCCAAGGACAAGGCAACAAACAAGGAGCAGAAAATATCCATAGAGGCAAAGAACAAGCTTTCCAAGGAGCAGATAGAAAAGATGAAGGAAGAGGCAGAAAAATTCTCGGAAGAGGACAAGAAGAAAAGAGAGCAGATAGAAAAGATGAACATAGCCGAGAATCTTGCATACTCTGCGGAAAAGACACTGAACGAAAACAGTGAGAAGATAGACAAGGCAGAATCGGATGAGGC
The DNA here is from genome assembly GCA_021833045.1 of Thermoplasmata archaeon. The sequence goes on along the minus strand of JAKBGP010000025.1, from coordinate 2,892 downwards.
AAAGGGCATCATATCGAAACTGAGAGAAGCAATAAAGAATACAAACGAGGATGAGGTAGACAAATTCACCAAAGAACTTTCAGAAAAGATACAGAAAATAGGGGCAAATCTTTACAGTACTGCTGAGCCGACTCAGGAAGAACCAGGAACGGAACAGAATCAGGAAGCGGGTTCTGAAGAAGGCAGTGAAGAAACTACAGATGACAGCACTGAAGAACAGTAGAGGTAGAGATAGGTGAGTACGGACTACTACTCAACCCTTGGCGTTGATAAAAATGCATCGCAAGAAGATATAAAGAAAGCATTCAAGACACTTGCAAAGAAGTGGCATCCCGACGTAAATCCTGACAGGAAGCAGGAAGCAGAAGAAAAATTCAAGGAGATCGGAGAAGCATATGAGGTACTCTCTGATGAGAACAAGAGGAGGATTTACGATCAGACTGGAAAAGTTGAATTTGGGAGCGGTCCCGGTTCCGGATTCAGTTGGCAGAATTTCACGCACTTCTCGGATTTTTCAGACATTTTTGATGAGATATTCAAAGGATTTGGTGGTGGCTCTCCATTTTCAGGAGCAACTTCAGGTGGTACCGGGAGAAGAGAGGCACAACTTGACCTCTCTGTAGAACTGGAAATCACCATGGCTGAATCCTATTCTGGAGTGAAAAAGGAAATAAAGTTCAGGAGAAGTGTGGATTGTGATACCTGCAAAGGTAAAGGATATGAGGGCAATGTAAAAACATGCAGGGCATGCAACGGTACAGGACAGGAGAGAATAGTTCAGCAGAATGGCCCCTTCCGGCTCATAAACACTATTACCTGCAGAACCTGTAGGGGAATGGGTTATACGGGTGACAGAAAATGTCTGGCATGCCATGGCTCCGGAAAGAGATCCATCATCGAAAAGAAAACCATTGAGATAAAACCAGGAATGGCTGATGGTTCAAGGATGCTTCTCAGAGGATTGGGTGAAATGGAGAATGGGCATGCAGGAGATCTTTATATTTTCATAAGAGTAAGGCCCGAGAGAGGGGTTGAGAGGCTCGGGGATGACATACTCATAGATAAGGAGATAGGTTTTCCCGAAGCAGCCCTTGGTTCTGAGGAGCAGATTTCTCTTTTCGGCAAACTCATATCTTTTTCCATACCTCCCGGAACCCAGCCCAATGATATTGTGAAGATAAAAGGTAAAGGGTTCCAGAGAATACGGGGAAACGGCAGTGGAGATATCAACGTCAGAATATCCGTTTCTGTGCCAAAGAAATTGAGTTCCCGCCAGAAGGAACTAATCACAAGTCTCAGGGATGAACTTGATAAGAAATCATGGTTTAATAAGTAGGGAATATCAACAAAGAAAATTGTTTTATATTAAATACAGATGTTATACACATGAGGATTGCTATTTCATTTGACAATTCCCAGAGCGCTGTAAAAGCATTGAACTTTGCTTTATCACTGAGTTCAGTATGCGAAGAGTATATAGTAATTCATGTAAATCCCACACTTGTTAGGGCCCTTACAGGGGCAGATGGCATATTTTCAGAAACGGTTGTCACAGATCAGGAACAGTATGGTGCCAAAGTCAAATCTGCTGCTGAAGAATACCTCAAGCCAAAAGGGGTGAAATACACTTACATAATAATAGAGGGAACCGGGGACGATGTTGCCTCAAGGATCATATCAAAATGTGAAGAACTCAAGGTTGATCTCATAATTACGGGAACAAGAAAACTGTCTGGTATAAGCAAATTTATTCTTGGTTCTGTCAGTTCAGAGATAATAAAACTGTCAAAAGTTCCAGTTATGGTTGTTCCGCCGGATTAAACAATTTAATAATAATTTATTCCACGGTCTGGCCCGTGAATTCAGCTTCTTTCGCAGCCCTGTTTCTCTTTTTTATGACATATCTCGTGGTGTAACCTGAAATAAGGTTCAGGTCTCTTTTTGATGCACCTTCTATTACGCCCTGTACTATCTTCTTATTCTCGTGAAAATTGTCTGTGAATATGTCCGGTCTTGAATTTACCAGATCAACTGCAATCTTCTTCACGTATTGTGATCTTATGCTTCCCATTGAATCCCGTGGTAATAAAAAGGCAGTTTAAAAATATATCTGTCATTCCAGACTTAGAATGATATGGTGTCAGAATAATCTTAGTTTCCCTTACTCTTTCATTTTTTCCTGTGTTCCACTGGTGTTTTAATTCCAGTGCTTTATGTATGTAATTTATCTGAAGATATTGTGTATAATATATATCATTAATATCTTTCTTTGTGCGAGGTGGAGTAATTTTAAAGATTATATATGGAATAGACAGGATCTATTACCTCTTGGAAGGATGAATCACTTTACAGTTCAACAATTTTCCAGAAAAATGTTCCGTGATTTTTATACTATTAAGCGTAGACATTACCTGGAAATAAAGCAAGTTTAGGAATTGACCAAAAAGCTCACTTTTAGTGACAGTTTAGTTAATATAACCCTGATAGATCATTAACACATGCAAAAAGCATTGTTAGTCATTGTAGTAGTTTTCCTGATGATAGTTTCGATGTCTGCAGTTGCAAGTGCTCTTCCAGCAAATATTATACCTGCCAAGAACGGAACCAGCACAATGCAACCGAATGGTTATTATAGATCGGGATTGCCGTCTCCAAGTTCCAACGTTCAATCGTCGCCACTGGCAAAGTTATCGACTAATTCTGGCGGCAACAAATTAGGCTCTCTGCTGCATAATTTTAATTCACCAGTTGAATCCCCTACTCAGTCCAATTTGCAGGGACCGTATAAAGTGACATTTACGGAAACCGGGCTACCCACAGGAATGCCATGGCAGGTAGAGGTCGAAAGCAGCAATTTTCCTATATCTCCGCTCCTTGATACTGTCTATAACA
>JAKBGP010000277.1 GCA_021833045.1 Thermoplasmata archaeon | reverse complement strand
AGATTCTCTGCTCATTCTGCTTTTCACCCTTGGGTCAAGTCTTTCATAAAAGGAGGAGTCATTGGTGATGCCTATAATAGTTCCACCAGCACCAGTATCTTCACCCATTAGCTTGAGGATAACATAAAGGGAGTCACCACCATTCTTTTCAACCAGCTTGTCTATTTCATCCAGAATAAGAATAAGAATCTTTTCGCTTCCCTTAATTTTGACTACGAGTTCATCATATATTCTATCGAGAGTCCATCCGGAAGGTGGAATATTCGAATCCCCAGGAATACATTTTGAAAGGTTAACCAGTATGGAATATGGAGAATCATAGGTCTGGCAGTTCACATAACATGTTATCACCCTATCTCCTATTTTCTCTTCCAGCATCCCAGTAACATACTTCGTAACGGATGTTTTTCCGGTTCCCGTTTTTCCATAAATCAGTAAATTATTAGCAGAAAAGCCTCTGATCAGACCACTGAGAGAGGCTACCATTGTATTGATCTGGGGTTCCCGATGTGGAAACTCCTCAGGTTGATGAATGACAGAAAGTATGGATAAATCGCCCTTCAGGGCGATATTTTGAGTTTCATATTTATCAAATGGATTCATCAATACACCGTAACTCCTCATAATTGAGACTACCATAAAAGCATTTTTAATACGAAACTGGTAACATATGTGATCACATGCTGATTCATTTGCGGAAAGGTGACATGTCCTCGCCAAGATACCTGCTAATTGCGCCTACAAGATACATAGATCCAGTTACAACCACAAAATCAGACTCTTTTATGGCCTCTTTGTAGGCTTCGATGGGGTCTGGGACAACCTTAACATTTCTGAATGTTTTTTCTGCCATTGGCTTCAATTTTTCAGGGTCCACCTTCCGTTCAGGTTCTTCAGGTGTTGTAAGGATAATATCATCTGCACAAGTAGAAATATTATGGAGGTAAGAAAAGTGATCCTTATCAGATAGCATTCCAACAACAAGCAGTGGCTTTTTATGGTATATCTCTCTAATTGATCTGGACAGTGTCTGGGCCGCGGATGGATTGTGGCTTGAATCAAGAATTACCAGAGGATTAGTTCTAACCACGTCCATTCTACCAGGCCATCTGGCATTTGAGAGTCCCTTTTCGACTTCTTTCCTGCTTATGTTTTCATCAATACTCTCCAGCGCTGTGATAGTGGTCCTTGCATTGTCTACCTGGAAGTTGCCTATAAGCTTCAGGTCTATTTTATATTCTTCGGTGGGTGTTGTGATCCATATTCTCGATCCTGTATCATTTACCTTGATACCTGAAACTTTAGTATACTCATAACTATTCAAATATTTACTACTCCTGAGCTCTGCTATCCTTTTAATTGCCTTCAGTGGTTCAGGTTTATCCTCTCCAGTAACTACAGGAATCCCCTGTTTTATAATTCCACCCTTTTCTCTAGCAATCTCTTCCAGAGTTGTTCCAAGTCTGTCAGTATGCTCGTAACTGATCCTTGTTATCACGGAAACAATCGGGGTTATGATATTGGTAGCATCAAGTCTACCTCCAAGGCCAACCTCTATAGACGCATACTCTGCCTTCTGATCCCTATAAAACTGAAAGGCCATTTCGGTAGTCACTTCGAAAAATGTTGGGTTCCTATTATTGATACGTCCATTATTTATGTAATCCCTGTAAATATCAATGTAATGTTCTATCTCTTCATCACTTATTCTTCTGTCCTGCAGAAATATTCTCTCATTAAAATCAACAAGGTGAGGAGAAGTGTAAAGTCCAGTTTTCCCCTTCAGTCTAAGAACATTGAATATCATATTTGAAACTGAACCTTTTCCATTGGAACCCGTAATATGAACGCTTTTGAACTCTTTGTGTGGACTTCCAAAATGTAAATCAAACTCTCTCATGGTAGAAAGGTCATACTTTATACCTTCCCTTTTCAATCTGTATATAAATTGAAGATTTTCGTCTCTCAAGCGATTGGTAAGACTTATCACATATATATTGATTGCAATAATTTAAGTCCTATTGTTGTGAAAAAGGTACTCTTACAATGAGAAAGAATATATGCAATATGCAATCTCCATTAACATGCCAACTGTACACAGATATCTTGATGATGCATACAGAGTTGAGGGTGAGGGAAAGGTAGTGTTCAACGAATTCACTGATATAATTGTTGATGATAGCATACTATTCCCAACCTCATATGGACAGCCAAATGACAAGGGAAAGATAGTTATTGACGGAAAGGAATTTGAAATTATAGATGTATGGGACGATGGAGATGGAGTACATCTTATTTCACATGACACATACCCCGGCGACAGCAAAGGCAAAACGATCAAGCAGATTGTAGACTGGCCAATAAGATATAATCACATGAAATTTCGAACTGCCATGAGGGTTCTTGCTGGACTTGCCTACAAAAAATATTCTGCACCACACAGGTTAAATCAAACCTATGAGGATTGGGCATGGATAGATCTGGAGATTCCAGAGATTTCCGAGGAAATTGTAAAGGAGCTTGAAGCAGAGACAAATGAAATTTTAAAAAGCGGGATTGAACCAACCTATAGTACCATATCAAAGGAAGAGTTCATGAAAAATGAAACTCTTATGGCTTCCATTAAGGGAAAGGTTCCAGATATACCAGAAGTAAGGGTAGTTAAAATAATGGGGCTACCAGATCAGATGGAAATGGGAACACTGGTTAAAAATTCCAGTGAAGTAGGACTAATTAAACTCAAAACAAATCTGATAAAGGGAAAAGTAGGAACGAGAGTTAATCTGTCCCTACAATAGTGTCTTCCCTCATTTTTTGTATATCTTCTGCGGATATATTTATTATCAAAAGCGTAATTCTTGAAAATGGAAATCAAGAAGGAAATAAATATCACTGAAATTCTTCTGGCTTCCCTAATTGCCTTTTTAACAATTCTTACGATTTTCTATATTTACATTGACTATATAATTAAGGGAGAACCTCATTTTTCATCCTATGCGGTTAACTCACTTTTCTTCCTTATCTATAACGCAAGAGTAACCTTCCTGATAAGCACGGTATTTTTTATGGTAATTGCTATTTTGAGCACTGTTTATTACCTGAAAAAGAGCGATCCAGAGCCATCAAAGGTTGGAAATTTTTCAAAAGTACCCATTGCCCAGGGATTTCTTTTTCTCTTCCTATTACTTTCACTTCTTTCATCAGTGACACCATCAGTGCCGGGTCTGGACAAATTAATTGGAATTTTCGGTCTTG
>JAKBGP010000276.1 GCA_021833045.1 Thermoplasmata archaeon | reverse complement strand
TTTCACAGTAGATGACGGCACAGATTATCTGCAGGTTAATGCAGGATATGAAGCCCTGAAGAACATAATAAAAATATCAAGGGAATACCTGGATAATCCTCAGAGACCACCATTGAAGAAAGAAGTGAAGGAAAAGGTTGAAATTGCCCTGGTTCATAATGCACTAAAAATAAAGGGAAACCTTCGCATAAATAATATGGGACTTTCCATGCGATCTTCAGAAGTGAGTTACGTTACCAATAATGATATTTCTTACCTGAAGAATGAAATAAAAGGGGTGCAAAATTGATGGAGAGAAGGAGAGAACCAGCAAGATGGATATTTGCAAAGGAATTGAGAGATACAACCATGACCTTTGTGGAAGGTGAAGACGATGCCAGAAGAGAATATTTCATCACACCAGGCGGTTCTTATGGAAGGAGAATACTAATTTGCGGAAAAATAACGCAGAAGACCCAGGATAATGATATGACGAAATTCACAGTGGCGGATCACACGGGTGCTTTTTATGTTACATTTTTCTCCAAGGATTTCAACCAGAACACAAAGGTACAGGTGGATGCTGTGAACGAGAATGATCTTGTAGTTCTGATGGGAAGAACATCCTATTTCAGGTCTAATGAAGGAAAAATGTACATTAACATAAATCCAGAATATGTCAGAACGGTGAATGAGGTTGATACTGAATACTGGAAAATGAGAACAGCTAAGTCTCTGAATAACAGGCTCTTGGCAATAAAGGAGATCAGAAAATCCCCTGAAATAGATCAGAATCACTTAATGGATCTCGGGTTTACAGAAGATGAGGCAAAGGGTTCTTTGAAGGCATATTCATTATATGAAAATTACAATACTGGACCACTGGAGGAGATAATTGCAGGGATGTCATCTTACCAGTTTTCGGATGCTGCTGTAAAATTGAAAGATAATGTTCTCCAGATAATAAAGGAAAATAATCCATTTGGTGGAATAAGTTATGATGAAATTTTGCAGAGATTAGCCAAGGATGGTGTTGAGGCCAGACAGCTGGATGAAACCCTAAATCTCCTTGGCACAGATGGGGAGATTTATGAGGCTGGAAAAAGGAAATTCCGGGCTATCTGATCTACCATTTTAATTTTAAATCCTTTGCCGCCTTTACTTCATCAGCCCTTCCAATTGAAAGATTAACAGGCATTTTATGAAGTTCTTCGTCTGGTGTTAATACTGCTTCCTGAATTATGTTACAGAACTCATCCATATCATCCCTGCTTGCGTCTTCTGTTGGCTCAATCATAAGAGCTTCCGGAACTATCAGAGGAAAATATATGGTCGGAGCATGAACACCCTTGTTAATAATATATTTTGCAATGTCCAGCGCCCTTTTATTTACCATTTTCGTTGACATTATAACTTCGTGTTTCTTCAACCCCTCGTGATGGTAATTGAGTATTGGTTCCAGTCTCTTTGCCATGTAGTTTGCATTGAGCACTGCCCTTTGAGTATTTAATAGGAGACCGTTTGATCCCTTGTATTTTATGTAAGCCCACGCTCTTAGTAAATTGGTGAATGAACCCTGAAAACCGGCGACTCTACCTATACTATCTTTTTCATCAGATTTAAGAATATAAAGATCACCTTCCTTTTCGATTCTGGGAAATGGAAGATATTTTTCCAGAAACGACTTCACGGCAACTGGACCAGCACCAGGTCCACCCCCGCCGTGTGGTGTTGCAAATGTCTTATGAAGATTAAAATGCACCATATCAAAACCCATTGATCCAGGTGATGTTAATCCCAGTATGGCATTCAGGTTGGCACCATCATAATAAAGTAGAGAGCCGTTCCTGTGTACCATATCTGCTATCTCCTTGATGTCTGTTTCAAAGATTCCAAGTGTGTTAGGATTTGTTATCATAAATGCTGCTGTTTTTTCACTCAACGCAGCTTCCAGTGCATCCATGTTGATAACACCAGTCTCAAGAGATGGTATCTCAACAACGGAGAATCCTGCCATTGCCGCAGAAGCTGGGTTTGTACCATGCGCTGAATCTGGTATTATGATTTCTGTTCTGCCGGTCTCCCCAATATCTTCCATGTATTTTCTCACAATCAACATGGATGTGAACTCACCGTGTGCTCCAGCCAGGGGTTGCAAGCTCACTGCGTCCATGCCTGAAATGACCTTAAGATATTCCCTCAATTCATACATTACCTGCAGATTTCCCTGTGAATATTCATAGTCAGCCAGTGGATGCACCCTTGCAAATCTTGAGTCATTTGCAATTCTGTCTGCAAATTTTGGATTGAATTTCATAGTACAGGAGCCGAGTGGATAGAATCCTGTGTCAACGGCATAGTTCATCTGAGACAGCCTCACATAATGCCTTACAACATCATTTTCAGCTATTTCTGGAAGTTTCAGGTCATCCTGAGCAATTGAATCGTCTAATTTTGGCAATTCAATTTTTTCACATGAAAAACTGTTTTCTGAGTTGATTTCCTTGATATATTTTTCATCGTATTCTGCCTGATGATATGTCATTAGATCGCCTCCATCGCCGTTATTAATTGATCAATTTCACTATCATTCCTCATTTCTGTAGCTGCAAAGAATACATCATTTTTTAATTTGTCAGGCATAGTAAATAAGAAACTATTAGCCTTTAATCCCCCTAGAAACCCAGCCTTTTCGAGATTGGCCATAAGTGTATCTGATTTTACACCTGCATCAACAATAAAATCGGTAAAAAAGGGGTTCTTCCATTTGTGGACCTTCACATAGCTGACCTTTTCCATTTTTTTTAGCGTTTTACTAACATTTTCCATGGATCTTGAAGCTACCCATCTCAATCCCTTTTTTCCGAGTATGGAAAGATATGCAGATGAGGCTATGGCAAGTAATGCCTGGTTTGTACATATATTGCTCATCGCCTTGTCCCTTCGTATATGCTGCTCCCTCGTTTGAAGTGTCATCACAAATGCCCTTTTTCCTTTTGTGTCAACGGTTTCCCCTATAAGCCTTCCAGGTGATTTTCTTACATATTTCTCCTTGAATGAGAAAATACCCAGATAGGGACCCCCATAGCTTAGTGAGATACCTAGTTGCTGTCCTTCTCCAACCGCTATATCAGCATCATAATCTCCGGGGGATTTTATTATTGCCAGTGAAACAGGGTCATAATATGCTATATGTATAGCAGCCTTCTTGATTTCCTTAATATTGGCCACACCTGGATCTATTGCCCCATAGTTTGAAGGATTGTAAGTAATGATT
>JAKBGP010000024.1 GCA_021833045.1 Thermoplasmata archaeon | reverse complement strand
AGGAATTACAATTTATGGCAAAAAATCCAATGAACTTGCGATTGGAATGAAATTTGAATATCTTATGAATCACAACGCCAACAGCATTCCGTAAATAACTATTCCTGGAAACTATATGAAAGTTGTTCATAAAAAATCCTCGCGAAGTGATTGATCCGAAAGAGATTTTTAATGAGATCGGGAATGTCCCTGCTGCGCAGCACGAATGGGAGAATGGATTGAGGGTATATCACGTTTATATTTACGGATTTATGCGATTGCAGTACGGATATCCATAAGATTGTGAATTCTAAATATGGGAAAGACATCAAAACTCGGTAATGGTTTCTCGTAAAGTCATCCAGACTGGAGAGTGAAGACGAAATAAAAATAAAAGTAAGAACCTCCAATCCTTTAGGATGGATAGTTTGACAGAAAAGGAAAATATTTATTTTATTTCAGTTATAACCCTAACAAATATACAGGTGCAAAAAGATGAATATACGCAGATTAATTCTTGATGTGGGCAAAGGTCTTAATAAACCTACTTTGATGGAATTATCAGAGGCTATTGTTACTGTTAAGGGAGTTGAAGGGGTTAATATCAGTGTTATGGACATAGATATTGAGACTATGGGTATGAACGTTACAATTGAAGGCTCAAATATAAACTATGAGGAAATTATAAAGAAAATTGAAAATTCCGGAGCCGTAGTGCATTCTGTCGATGAAGTTGCAGTAGGTTCCAAACTTATAGAGAATATAAGGCGTGAAACTTGAACAATAAGTTTCTGTTTCCAATGGCCATAGGTTTGATTGACGGGCTTATCACTGCCCTGATTATTGCAAGCAATGCCATTCTTTCTGATCTTTCAATTTCATTATACGCTGCTATAAGGATATCAGGTGGTTCATCCATGGTCGGGGCTACCAGTTATCTTCTTGCGGAATATGGGGAAAAAAGAACTGATATGGTGAGAATAGCAAGACACCTTAATCCAGTTACATTGAAATCAAGCAAGAACAGATCTGTTCGGATGAGAATACTTCTGGAGTCCATTCTTGGTGGTAGTGTTGCACTCTCTTTTGGCTTTATTGGTGCAATGATTCCACTTGCATTTTATTCAATATTTGACATGAATCCCTTAATTTCAATTTCTGTCACTTTTATTGCGCTTTCACTTACTGGCTTATACATGGGATACGAGGCCGAAGGCAGTGCTATGATGTGGATAATTGCGCTTGATTCTGTAGGGGTTCTCATGTTAATATTGGGAAATTACCTGAGGATTTTTCAATGAAGGAATTGAATAACTGGTTTCCAGTTTTTGGAGGTTTTTTGTATATTTCATCTCTTCTTTATTTATTATTGGGAGGAGATATTATATTATCGTCAAGTTATGGCTCGGTGCAGGTTTTCTTTATCCTGCTGGTTATTGCGATTATTCTTCCTTCGTTTGATATTATTTTATCACGGAGTGAGAGTGTCATCAAATTCTATCCCTCTGCTGCATTCATGGCAATTATTATACTCACAATGATGGTCGACTTAAAATTCCTTATTCCTTTAATTCTTCAGACATTTTCATTACTTATATTTTTCAGATACATCCTTAAAAAAAGTAACTCTCCAGTTTATCATTTCACTTATGTAATTTTTATCATTATTCTGTTTTTTCTTCCAAACATCCTTAGGTTCTCAATTATAGAATATACACCAAAAATACTTGTTTTTAGTATAGCGGATGATGCAAATATTATTGGCATACCTCTCCTTTTCCAGTACGGAATTGTTATAGCTTCTCCATACTATTTTGTTCTTACCATAAGCATTCAATTTTCGATTATAATTTTTGTTCTTGGGTTTTTCCTTATGGAAAACGTACGTGAAATTCTTTCAATTTCAGGAAGAAGAGCACAGGATGTTTCAGGAGTTGTATCAGTTTCATTTTCTCTATTGTCGTGCCAGTGTGAAACAGTCACTTCTATAATACCTGCCATAGGAGCAGAAGTACTCGGAATCATATCAATTCCACTGATCATTGAGAGCCTGCTCCTTTCATTTACCACGTATGTCCTGTTAAAGAGCCAGAAAAAAGGTAGAAAACCAGTAATATTTGATAAAATATGGAATGCAGATATAGTATCGAATTGGCTTGTGATTATGACAATATTTGCCATTATTGCATTACCCATACTAATTACAATTATTTCATATCTGGGTTACCAGAGAAACATATACATTTATTTTTCAAGCAACGTCGGAATTTTAGTTGCTACATACTTTTTTATCTATATTTTACAAAAATCCATGTCCTGGAACGTCTTTAGAGTTAAGGGGTATATCTATGCCTTTTTTTCCATTATCCTCATTATCCTGATGAGTGTCTGGTATGTACCATCTGTTCTAGTTGTTACAGTTTCAAGTGGAGTCCTGTATGGTATCATGGGAGTTGCTTCTTCCCTGTCTGGAATATTACTGTTCATGATGGTTCATACTCTTGATAAGCAAACCAAAGCCATAGCCTACGAATACACATCTGGAATGTTTCCCTTAATATTTGCAATATTGTTCTATTATCTAATTATAAGTACAGCTTCTATCTGGCCCATTTATACCTATACTGATCAGATAATTTTTGCTCTTTCTCTATTGGGTGTCTCACTTATCCCTATGTGGTTTTTCGTCAACTATTCCATTTATGCAAGATTCTGGCATAACAAAGCCTAAAATATGCATAACTCTTATGGAAAGCATGAACATTTCATTCCTTAGAAAGGGAGATCATTATTTTCCAATATTGAAGGTCGGAAATGAAAAAAGAATCCTGAAGGAAAGTGTTGATCTAAACAATTTTTATGCAAATATTAATCATTACACGAAGTTGTATGAAGAATTGGAACCTGTTGATATAGAACCTGGAACAATTCCAGTATATCCTGGAAAAATTCTCTGTCCATCCATGAACTTCATGACGCACTCTGCAGAGACTAAACAAAAAGTGCCTGAATATCCATACTTCTTTACAAAATTCAGGGATACAATCACTGGATGGAATTCACCCATTCTTAAGCATCGGGAAATGAGGCAACTTGATTATGAAGGGGAGATTGCAGCAATCATAGGAAAAAAAATCAAAAGTGCTGATGAGAAAACTGCTGAAGAGAGCATTTGTGCCCTAGCTGTTGTGAATGATGTCAGTGCAAGGGACTATCAGGAACAGATTTCTCCACCTTTTGGTAAAAACTGGGTTATGGGAAAAGCTGCAGATTCATTTTTACCCATCTCCTCATGGGTTAAATTATACGAGGGGGACCCGGTAGAGTTTACCACTGAAGTGAATGGTGAAATAAGGCAGAAAGGAAATACAAAGAATATGATATTTCCTTTCAGGAAATTGATTTCTTATGTAAATAAATTCGTGACACTATACCCTGGCGACATGATACTTAGCGGTACACCTGACGGGGTAGCTAAATCCGGCAAATATCCATATCTCAAGAATGGTGATACAGTTAAGGTACAATCCTCAGGAATAGGATATATAGAGAACGTGGTGACGGAATTTGATTCGTGAAATAACTGAAGAAGAACTTCTAACAGAAACCATTCCTTTTAACTTGGTTCTTTTTAAGGGCTATGATTCGACCTTTACTATAAGAGACCCTGCTGACAGGCATACAACTGTAATACAAAGATTCAGGCATGAAGGTCTTGAAATATCAGTTAAATCTTTCTTTATGGATTGGTTTTATTATGGGTTTCCAAAAAATATGATGAAAACTGCATCAGATTATTTTTCCGATGCTCAACCATTTGAACTGAATTTCGAAGGTAATAGGTATAATGCTTTTTTTGGTGACGACTACAGAAACCGAAAAACTATATGTGCTTATATAGATGGAATATGCATTGAAGTCAGGGTGGAGAAAGGTGACCCTGAACTGGCGAAAAATATCTTCAAGAATGCAAAAAAAGTAAAAACAACAAACCTCATGTCATTCATGGAAAGATCATTCTATGCAACATATAGGGGCCCATATACCTGGTTTGAGGATGAAAGAATTGGACGGCTCTCATGGAAGCCTCTCGAAGCTGAAAATATTGGGGAATTTTCTCCAGATTCTGTTGGGAACCTGCCGGGATTGCATAAACTTTCAATCTTTGTCAATAAGAGAAATGAATATCTCTGGCTTGATGTGGCAGTCAGAGGAAAAGGTCTCAGGAATCTTTCCTACAGGTTTAATTTTTCAGGTTCTATCTTCAAAGAACGTGTAAAAATGAATCGATGGAGAGTCGGCATTCTTTCGCAACATGGTCCTGCAATAATGGTAATGGAAAATCCTTTTTTCAGATACATAATGTCACTTCCTAATATTGAACCTGGCGATCTCTGGAAATACGTAGACATAATGGAAAACTTAAACATTGATCCATTTATGCCCTAAAATGCCTTTTAGATATGAAATTGGCATTTCAAGGGAAACATCATTGAATGAAGGAATTTCAATCGGTAATACAGAGAATGGAGGATGTTATCTCGTTGAACCAGAGATGCTTTACTTCCACACCATGATACTTGGCAGAACTGGAACAGGGAAATCTAACCTGATAAAGAATCTCTGTATTCCTATGTTAAAAAACGGGACAGATAACCTGATTGTAATCGATTTCCATGGAACGCTTTCAGCAGATCTTATCAGGATGAACAGCAAAATGGATCTTATTTTTATCTCCCCGGAGAATAAACCTGATAAAAAATCCGTGAAGATAAATGTGCTGAAAGGATCTGCAGAATCACCTGTGTTTCTCTATATACTCCAAAAAATATTCTCCACTGAAAATGCGCTTTCAGGAGGGACATGGGGTCCAAGGCTGCAGACCATGTTAACTTCTGTATTGAGGGAAGTCATTATGAAAAATCCAGATTCTACCCTCTCAGATTATATTGAGACCATAACAAGCAGGAATTCAATGAAAGAACTTTATAACAGTTCAACTGGAAGCACCAGAACAATAATTGGAAACATGATATCAAGATGGGATTCATGGCAAGATTATTCAATGAGCACCATAAACAAGATATTTCCAATCACATCTGACATAGGGATCAGGAAACTGATCTCATCACATGAAGAATCCATCGACATTGTTTCACTTTTGAATGAAGGGAGCAAATTGGTTGTTATAGATGTATCAAAGACGAAATATTCAGAACAACAGGGAAAAATAGTTTCATCAATGCTGTTGAACAGGATATGGGCTGATATTTTGAGAAAGGGTATGAGGAAAAAATGTATGTTGATAATTGACGAGGCTCAGAATCTGAACGCGTCAATAATTAAGGAACTTTTGTCTGAGGGAAGGAAATTTAATGTTTTTTGCATGCTTGCATCACAATACATGCTCCAATATGATAGAGAGGTGAGGGATGCTGCCATTTCTAATTGCGGAAATTTTTATGCGTTTTCACTTTCTGAAGAGGACGCTAAAACAATCTGTTCTATTATTCCTGGACAAAAACAGAGAAAACTTGCAATGAATTCCATACTGATTGGTCCAATACACAATACAACACACTTCTCAACCAGGGGGAATAATGGAATCAGTGTGTCTTCATTTACGCCTTACTTGATGGAAAACTTGAATAATAGTATCTCTGTTGAAGATGCAATAGACAGCAGTCTTCAGAAATACGGGGGATTCATTGAAGAAGGCAGCATTGATAACACTCAGCAGAACAAAATTAGCAATCACAATGAATTGCAGCAGAGGTTCATAACTTATCTTGATGGAAAAGGATGCAAACCTGAGATTGAGAAAGTAATTGGAGAAAGCAGACCAGACATAATATTTTATGTGCAGTCAACACCCATAATTGCCGAGGTTGAAATAAGTGATACCATAAGATTCGAAAGGGTCATTGAAAAGGCATGCATTTACAGTAATTCTCCATTGATATTCCTATGCATGAAGGATATGGGAATGGTATTGCTTGAAAAATTCCATAATCATGAATTATTGTCACGACATCTCTCAAGGATGGATAGAAATGGAAAAAATACTTTTTTTAATTTTGAAAAAATAACCATAGTGGAAGACAGAAATGGAAAGTACTATTTTATCCGCGATGGAAAATACACAAGATGGACACCTGAATTTTCACTGGCTGAATCATCATTCAGGTTGAAATCAGATTTGCTTGGAGACTTAACTGTTAATATATTGAGAGAAATGAAATTAAGGAGGAATCACGAATATTCTTATCTTGATACGAATATTGGAGAAAAGAAAAAGGTGGCATTGTATGATCTCATTTTATAACTGCCTTTTATCAGAAATCGAATTTTAGACTATAAGAATAATCATAACAACATACATATAATGTTTAAACATAAGGTTTTACAGTTATATCTGTAAAGAGAAGAGTTCGAGATGGCAAAATTCGAAGAATTGGGAATAAAAGGGGAACTATTAGAGTCCCTTAAGAAAATGAAATTTGAAGAGACGACCGAAATACAGGAAAAGGTTATTCCACTTATACTTGAAAAAAAGTCTGTTATTGCAAAATCAAGAACAGGTAGCGGAAAAACCGGTGCATACCTGATACCATTGATCAATACTGCAAAGAAAGGAAAAGGGACGAAAACACTCATCCTTCTTCCAACAAGGGAATTGGCAATCCAGGTGCACAATGTTTTCACCAAAATAGCTTCTTCAACACGCCTGGAAGCAACACTTATCTATGGTGGTGTATCTATTGGAAGGCAGGCAGAGGAATTGAGTTACGAACCTGAATTCATAATTGGAACTCCAGGTAGAATAAAAGATATGTTTGAGCGGGGACACCTCAAACTATCCAAGATAGAGAGAGTCGTGCTCGATGAAGCAGATCAGATGCTCGATATGGGTTTTTATGATGATGTAGAATACATTGTCAAAGAGACTGATGATAACAGGAGCATGTACCTTTTCTCTGCTACAATGACGGATTATGTAAGAGATATATCTTCAAGATTCATGAAAGATGCAGAAGTGATCAATTCATCTGAAGATCGGATACCAGTAGATATCAACCATACATATGTTGTATCAGAAAAAAACAGAAAACTTGGATTTCTTATCAAATATATAGAAGATCAAAACCCTGAAAAAGCTGTGATTTTCTCCAACACCAAGTCTGGTGCCTCATTCATCAGCCAGAGATTGAGGGAAAATGGATACAGAACAGTTCAGATACATGGAGATCTGACTCAGAAACAGAGGGAAACTTCTATCCGAAATTTCAGGAGAGGCGAGAGATTCTTGATTGCTACAGATGTAGCAGCAAGGGGCATGGATATTCCAGCAATCACTCACATCATCAACTATGACCTTCCAAGAGAGGATAAATCCTACATTCACAGGGTAGGAAGAACAGCTAGATTTGGCAGGAGCGGAAACGCAATGAGCATTATTCTTCCAGAAGAAGCATTCATGCTGAAAAGGATAAGGAAAACGGCTGGAATTGAAATTTATAAACTTCCAATGGAAGGACAGGCCAATGAACAGGTTGAAGAGAGAAGAGAACACAGTAGGGAACGTTTCAGTGGCGTACCCAGCAGGCAGGGCCATGGTGGCAGGCGCAGGTACAACAACAATGGTAATTACGGAAGAAAACCACCTGCCAGAAGACGCAGAGATTGAGCCCAATTTTTATTTATTTTATTTTAACATTTAAGAATTGTTCTTAGCGGTATATTTTATTATTTATCTGTAATGCTGTCACATGGATCAGACAATTGAGAAAATAATTGAGCTCGCCCATAGGACCAGAGAAAAATCACCATCACAGGATTCAATGGAGGAATTAAAGAAAAGGGTTGCCGATATTGCAATTACGTCATTCGGTGCTTTTGATTCTCTTCCAGTGAAAGTTGCAATGAAATCCCTCATTCCCTCATCCGGCAGAACAAACTCAACTGTTTTCTTTACCAAAACAAAAGTTTCCTCTGAAAACGCTGCGTTTATCAATGGGACAATGACAAGATACCTTGACTATAATGATACTTACCTTTCCAAAGAGGCCCTTCATCCCTCAGATAATATACCTCCATTAATCGGCGCAGCAGAAAATGAAAATTATTCAGGGAATGACATACTCAAGGCAGCATATGTTTCATACAATGTTGTATGTGCCCTTTCCGATGCAGTTTCAATAAGGGATAGGGGATGGGATCATGTAACTTACATAAGCATTTCTTCAGCTGCAGGACTGTCATATCTTTTTGATCTTGATCATGAGAAATTTTCACATGCATTGAATCTTTCAATAAACAACAATATCAGCATGAGGCAGACAAGAGCGGGGGAACTGAGCATGTGGAAGGGTGCAACTGCATCAAATGCATGTAGAAACAGTGTTTTCGGTGTAAATCTTGCTATGAATGGCTTTACTGGGCCTGCCCCAATATTCAGCGGAGAGATGGGTTTCTTCAAACAGGTTTCCGGAGACATGAATCCAGATTTCACAATAGACAGAATAGGCAAAACTATGATCAAAAATTATCCTGTCGAATATCATGCAATGAGTGCAGCAGAAGTGGCGGAAGAACTGAAGGGGGAGATAAGAGGAAATATAAAAAAGATCGATGTTGAAACATTCAGGGTTGCCCATACGATCATAGTGAAAGATCCTGAGAAACTCAGGCCTAAGACAAGAGAAACCGCTGATCACAGCCTTCCGTATATTATTGCTTACACACTGAAGAATGGCGCTCCTACACCGAACTCCTATGATGACCATTACCTCAATGATCCAGAAATTCTCAAAACAATTGACAGAATGAAATTCACCGTTACAAGTAAATTTGACAGCATGTATCCTGAATATCTTCCTGTGATGATCGACGTTACCACTGACAGCGGAAATTATAGAAAAGAACTCGACGCACCAAAGGGCCATAACAAAAGGCCATATACATGGAATGATCTGGAAACAAAGGCGTCAAGGATGATGGGTGAAGATTCAGCAAAAGAATTGATTTCCCTTGCGAGATCATTTGAAAAGAGAACGTCAGAAGAATATCTGGAGGTAATGAGAAATGTCAAGAATGAGAAATAACGTCAATCTTGGTCCATCTTTCCTCAGAGAACAACTGGGGAAAGGAATTGTTTCAATACCGGGCGTTTATTCTGGAATCTCCGCAATAATTGCAGAAAATGTGGGATTCAAAGCTGCATATCTTTCCGGGTCAGGTGTTGCAGGAATGATGGGGTTGCCTGATCTTGCTATGACAACTCTGGATGAAGTTTCTCTTGAGGCCAGAAAGATCACC
Source organism: Thermoplasmata archaeon (assembly GCA_021833045.1). The sequence goes on along the minus strand of JAKBGP010000024.1, from coordinate 6,855 downwards.
AGCATAAGCAAACTTCCATTGATTGTGGACTGCGATACAGGGTTCGGAGAAACGATAAATGTTTCAAGAACAGTCAGGATAATGGAATCATCCGGAGTATCCGCAATTCACCTCGAAGATCAGGTTCTGCCCAAAAAATGTGGGCACCTTTCCGGAAAGGAGGTTATTCCTGTTGAAGATATGAAAAACAAGATTACGGCTGCTGTAGAAGCAAAAAGAAACAAAGATTTTCTCATCATAGCAAGGACTGATGCACGGGCAGTGAATGGTATTGATGATGCCATTCAAAGAGCAAAGGAATATATTTCTGCAGGTGCTGAATGCATTTTTCCGGAAGCAATGCAGTCAATAGATGAATTTACTGAATTCAGGAAAAAAATCAGTGGTTATCTTCTTGCAAATATGACTGAATTTGGAAAAAGCCCTCTCCTATCCACAAGTGAACTTGAAAAAATTGGCTATAATATGGTAATTTTTCCACTGACGGCATTCAGAGGCATACTCAAGACCACTGAAACTATATACCGTGATCTCATGAAAAATGGAAGCCAATCGGGGTTTATAAACGAAATTATGAGCAGGGAACACTTTTATGATCTGATAGGATACCAGGAATACGAGGCTGAAGATTCCAGCCTTGCTAAAAGGAGATCATAAACATGTCAGAAGAAATAATAGTTCCCAAAGGTCTTGCAAATGTTGTTGTTGATACAACATCAATCGCCACTACCGGTGCGTCCGGAAATCTTCTATACAGAGGATACAGGGCAGTTGAACTTGCTGAGAAAAAGAGTTTTGAAGAGGTTGCATATTTAATAATTAATGGCAGGTTGCCGACACAGAATGAGCTTACACCATTTAAGAATGAACTTAATTCCAATATGGTTATAGATGAAAGTGTCCTAAAAATTATGAATATGGTAAAAGAAAAAAACCTGATGAGGAGTATCAGGTCCATGATTTCCCTTTATCCATATAAAATGAATGATGATCAGTCCACTTTCACGCAGATGGAAGCCAAGATGCCTCTTCTGACATCCTATTCAGCGTCCTCAATTAATGGAACTCCAATAAAAACACCTAAAGGAGTGGATTTTTCTCAAAAATTTTATTCACTTATCACAGACAGGGAAAACAAAAACTGGAAGTCTTTTGAAAAGTTAATGATTCTTTACTTAGAGCATGAGTTCAATGCATCAACATTTGCACTCCGGGTTGCAGCATCAACTTTAACAGATCCTGTGTCAGCGGTGACTGCTGCACTCGCAACGTTGAAGGGGCCCCTTCATGGTGGAGCAAATTCAGAAGTTCTTACATACCTTTCCGGAATTGAAAACGAGAAGGATGCAATGAAATTTGTTGAGGGCAAACTGGAAAAGAAGGAAAAAATAATGGGTTTTGGTCACAGGGTATACAAGAAAAGGGATCCAAGAGCATTGTTCGTAAGAGAGGAGTTGAGAAAGATTGCTCCAACTGATCAGAAATTTGTTGCTGCGGAAATGGTTGAAAATTATATGTTTGAGAAAAAAGGGCTTCCAGCAAACGTGGATCTTTACGCTGCAGTCCTGATGGACTACCTTGGAATAAATGAGATGTTCTACCTGCCCGTTTTTGCATGTTCAAGAATATTTGGATGGAATGCGCACTATTTTGAGCAGTTAAGCAATAACAAGATAATAAGACCTGCATCACAGTATATAGGTGAAGAGGAAAGAGAACTCTAAATAATTTCTATTTTTATTTCTTTTCCTTCCCTGTTAAAAGCTTTGAAGTTGCTGAGCGTGAAAGGCTTTCCAACGATTATGTGAATGGGGCCACTGTTTGAGAACATATGGAGGTCCTCCTCCGATGGAATTATTACTCCTGAAGGGTGGGAATGAATCGATCCAACTACAGTAAAATCAATGGGTTTGCTGTACATCCACATTATTGTATGGTTGTCTCCATTGATTGTTCCTGGCAAGATTGCCAGTTCATAAATCACATGGTTTTCTGCCTTTAGAAGTGCACCAAATTCCTTTGGGTATGTATCTTTTGATGCTTCCATTATCATGCTAAGGAGCCTTCTTCTAATTGACCACATCTTTAAGCAACTTCTCCCTTAATTTTGTGTAAAAATCTCTTTTGAACGTAATGAATCTGTAGGGTTTCCCACTTCCTGTAACAGTTATGACATCATCCTTGGAAACAGGTATTTCCACCTGCCCATCCAACACTATAATGCATTCGGTTTCCCTTCCGGTGGCTGTAACTGTGAGAATGGATGTGGATGGCATCACCATTGGCCTTATTCTCAATGTAACAGGTGCAAGGTATGAAACAACCATTGCCCTTGTTTCAGGCATTACTATAGGGCCACCAGCACTTAGTGAATATGAAGTCGAACCTACGGGGGTTGCGACTATTATACCGTCTGCTCTGGTTCTCTCCAGGTATTTTCCATCTATGAAAAGTTTAAAATTTCTCACCTTTGAAATCTCATTCGAGTGAATTAAAACCTCGTTCAAGGCATATCCACTAATTTTTCCATTTAACCTGATTTCGAGCCTCATAAGTTCCGTAAATTTATGTTCTCCCCTCACTATCCTGTAAACGGTATCCTCAACCTTGCCCAATTCGACTTCACTGAGAAATCCAAGTGAACCCATATTTATGCCAAGCATTGCGCCTCTTGCCTTCTGCGCAGCCCTTAGAACGGTACCATCACCACCAACAATAAATAAAATATCTGCCTCAATGTCACTTATGTCACTGAAATCCTTATCCTTAAAAGTCCTTCTAAGATCATTCTCAAAAATTCTTTCCCAATCTTCCGGAATAATTTTGTCTATTCTTTCCACGATATTAGCGCATCTTGGGCAGTCTTTTCTTACTATATATGCTATTTTCATTTGATATCTCCTTTCGAAAGTTCAAGATGTGCAGCTGAAAGTGCTATCATGTTTTTTCTTTTTCTCACATCCAGATCCATGTTCAGTGGATGAAGATTTTCATCCAGCACTATCCCACCAGTTTCTCTCACAAGAATAACTCCAGCTGCAATGTCAACATTTCTCAATTTCTTCTCAGGACCAAGATAGGCCACAAAATCCAGTGATCCATTTGCTAGTAATGACATCTCAACAGAGGCACATCCAAGAATTCTTCTTCTATTTATGCCAGTTTTAAGGAAATCTGGAATAATATCATCCTCAAGTGAATACACAACCGATGCACCAGTCAATTTGGTTGTATTATTCAAATGAACTTCATTTCTGAAAGCCCCCTTGCCCTTTTCAGCCCAAAAATAATTTGATGTAGGAAGATTCATTACGAATCCTTCCTGTATAGAGTCAAAATTCTCGTCCATAATTGCAATTGAAATCGAGTAAGCAGGAATCTGATTTTCAGCGTTATACGTGCCATCAAGTGGATCAATGACTATATTGCTGTCATAATTTCTGTCCGTGAAACCAGTTTCTTCACTCACTATATTGAATGGTAGATCCAGATCATTTATTCTTTCAATTATGACACTTTCACACAAATCATCTAAACGTGAAGTCAAAGTACCATCTGCCCCCATCCCTGTATACCCTATTCTGTCATTTTTATCATTTAGTTTATGTATCTCCTCCATAAGGTATTTTCCGGTCTCTATAAAATTTTTTAAATAAGGCATTAATTAAGAAGTTATATGTAGTTAATAAAATTAGTCGAGAAAAGTTATGCTTTCCAGCAAATGATTGAGCCTTTCAGGTATTCTTTTAAATGCAATGTCAAGTACATCAACAGCATTTAAGGAACCGTCAGTTTCAAAATGAAAAATAAATCTTTTCTCGTCTTCGTTGAATTCCAGAGGCTTCTCATTGATTACTCCGTTCCTTCTTGCCCTGTTAATATAAATCATGAGATCCCTTGCTGGAACATCATCAGTCAGTACAATAGTGTCCTTTGTTTCACGGATCACTAAATTTGGAAACTTCTCTTTGATCAATTCAAACCCGGGATTGTCTGCTTTCTTGATATCATATTCCCTGTGAATCTTGTAACCTACACCGGATGTAACCTGCCATTTGATATGTTCCCTGCCGGTCCCCATATACGCTTCTGCAGTGACTAAAAGAGCCTGATTTGCAGCAAGTTTAACTATTGGGATGTCAGGATCGGTAGGGGTCAAATCAGTGTTACCTGTAAAAGGAAGCAGATCTCTGCTAAACACCTCGGAGGGGCCAGTCTTGTTTATGTTGTATGTAACTGTACACAAGCTACAGCCTTTTCCTTCACATCTGCATGTTTCCCTGAAATTCATTTTCGAATCCGTCTTAATCGGTATAAGTCCAATCCTGTGAGCCACCATTTCATCAAAAAGAGGGAGTGATGAATCAAAAACATTGCCACTGGAATCCCTGATTTGGCCATGCCTAAAGACAATCTTATCGATTGCAAGCTTTGGTATGTCGTTGATCAGTGTTCTCCTGATCATGTTGGCTTCTGCATAGTTGATATTATCAATTTCAAATCTTATGAATCTTTCCTTATTTTCAATAATCCTTATGGTGGGTTCTCCTGTCATCAGACCCTCCTTCCTCTCTTTCCACCCTTCTTTTTTGTTCCATCATGTGGTACTGGAGTGACTTCCTCAATCCTGACGATCTTGAAACCTGCCCTTGAAAGAGCCCTGATTGCAGATTGTGCTCCTGGACCAGGTATCTTTGACCGATTTCCTCCTGGGGCCCTTACCTTTATTATAAGATCTGTAATCTCTTTTTCTCTCAATTTTTCTGAAATTAGATCAGCAGCTTTCATAGCTGCGTATGGACTGGATTCATCCCTGTCATTTTTAACAACCATTCCACCTGTTGCTTTTGCCAGTGTTTCAGCACCTGTCTGATCTGTGACTACAATTATGGTGTTATTCTGCGATGAGTAAATATGTGCTATACCAGTTTTATTCATTTTGTTTCGCCTCTTCTTCCTTTGGAACATTTGCTTTGTTTACATCAACTTCTTCCTTTTCTACTGATCCTTCTATTAATTTTCTTACAGGATGAAGATCATCTGAAAATGGGGATTTTTCTGTATATGTGATTGAATCTTCTTCGAATGACTCTACCATAAGACTTGGAACAGTTACCCTTCTACCGTTTAAAAGAATGTGGCCATGCGTGATCATCTGTCTTGCCTGACCAATAGTCAGTGCAAGATTCTTTCTGAAAACTATGGTCTGAAGCCGCCTCTCAAGAACATTCTCCATACTCAAAGTGAGAATATCATCGAGCGATGAGGTTCCCGTAATAATTTTATATCTATTAAGTCTTGCAAGAAGCAGATTCAATTGCTTTACTGCAACCGGATCATTAATTCTGATCTTTGCCTGAAGGTTTCTGGCCTGTGATCTTATTGAATCAAGAGTCGCTTGGCTTTTCCACAATTCCTTTTTATTCTTGAGCCCATAAGTGTTCATTATCACTCTTTCATTGTCAATCCTGGTTTTTTCCCAGGGATGTCGTGGTGTAGAATAAGTTTTTTTAGGAAATTTTGGGTCTCCCATTATTTCACTTCCTTCTTTCTCTGAACACCCACAGAAAGTCCTTTCCTGCCATTGCTTCTAGTTCTCTGTCCTCTGACCTTGTGGCGTCCTTCATGTCTTATTCCCCTGTATGATCTCATTTTCTTCATGGCGTTGATGTTGTCCTGTATCTGAATATCGAGGTCATTGGTAACAAGGTTCATGTTTTTCCCTGTAACTGGGTCAAATCTGTTGTTAAGCATCCAGGCAGGTACATCCACATATTCTTGAGATTCTACAAAATCCCTGATTTCCTGTATCTCTTCTTCAGACAGATTCCCCATCTTTTTTTCCGGGTCAATCTGAAGTTTTTTTATTATGGTTTCAGATAACCTTGTACCAATCCCCTTGAGGTCAGACATTGCCAGGACTACATTTTTTTCGCCGTTAAGGTCTTTGCTTGCTATTCTCACTATATACTGAAAGTCTTCTTTCTTATCTTTTTCGGCCATTATTTCACCGTCCTTTGACATGTGTTGCATGTCAATCTATGAGGTTCGGGTTTATCGTTAAAATATATATATTCTTTTTGCAAAGAATCAAATTTATGGTATTGGATTACACACAAAATTTGAATATTAATTCATTTTTTTATATGAATTATATAGAATATAAATAAAATTGGAAATGAATCTTACGGCATAGATCTTTGCAATAAATCTCTTACATTATCTGGTATAGGTACCTTTTTGAGTGTTGAATCAATCCATACAAGCACAATTTTCCCGGTTGAATAGACAACATCACTTTTGGTATCCCTTACTTCATGTGAAAAAACACAGTGTGTTTTACCCGTTTCAGAAATCCATGAAACAATTTCTGGATGATCTTCAAAATGGAGTGGTGCCTTAAAATCTATTTCAGTGTATTTTACGACAAATTGAACTTCATTTGAATCGAATCCATTAAGAACTTCTCTGAAAAAAGCAATTCTTCCAAGTTCGAAATATGTCAGATGGTTGGCATTATTAACATGGTTTAATCCATCTAAATCTCCAAATCTCATCTGTATTGGAATTCTGTGTAATTTTTTTTCATCAAACATGTTTGGTAATAATATTCATGTTTACATTATTTTCCTTGCACGATTCAAAATAGAGATACTGTACATGATTTGCCGTAAATTCTACAAGGCCTGTTAAAAATCACAATCTACCTCCAAGCTTATACACTTTCTCCAAGTGGTCCATTCCTCATTTTATCAATCATTATTGTCACAACAAGTCTCTAAAGAGACTGATCAGATGGAAATGCACCCACCCTTATTCCTATCCTCTTCCTTAACATTGTTGAGAAGCCATTCC
>JAKBGP010000275.1 GCA_021833045.1 Thermoplasmata archaeon | reverse complement strand
ATATTCTATTAGAAAACCTGCTGATCTATGAAGAATCTGATTATCCAGCATCTAATTTTTATATAGAGGCATTTAATGCGATACAGTGAAACTGCTTGTAACTGGAAACCGTGGATTTATAGGTTCGCACATATACGACTATTTTAACAGCAATGAGGTAGTTGGTTTTGATCTCAATGATTCTTTACCGGATCAGAACTACGATGTGATAATTCACATGGCAGCCCGGGGATTGATCAGGAAATCTATTGAAATGCCGCTTCAATATTTCGAAGATGACCTGTCCCTGGTGATAAAGCTACTGGAATTAGCAAGGAAACACGATAGCCTTTTTATCTTCCCCACCTCTGGCTCAACCGCTGAGCCAACAAACCCATATTCATTATCAAAGAAACATGCAGAAGAATGGATACGATTATACGGCACCCTGTATGGCCTTAAGTACTATACACTCAGGTTTTTTAACATATATGGTGAAGGGGCAAGAAAGGGAGCAGTATACCTCTTCACAAAAGCAGCACTACATGGTGAAAAAGCAGTAGTTTATGGCGACGGTACCCATGTTAGAGATTTTCTCTATGTTGGGGACATTCCGAGGACTATTGATAATATGATCAAAAATAATTTTCCTAAAGGCGAATACGAATTTGGATCGGGTATCGGAACATCTGTAAATGAGCTGATCTCAAAAGTGGAGAAGGTAGTTAATAAGAAAATTGACAGAAAAAATGAGGACTATATTCTTAAAGAGGCAGAGGAGTTAATAGCGAGAAATTCAGTGGTAAGGAATCCTACGTCGCTTGAGACCGGAATTACAAGAGTTGCTGAATTTATCAAAAACGATATTGATTAACCTATAAAATATGAGAATAACTTACCAATATAAGTGATCGAAGATTATAGGACTTAGAAAGTTTTGACTGATTTCAATCTTCCAATGCCTTAAGACACTTTTTCACCCCAATCCTTGAGTTGTTAGATATGGTCCGGGAAAGGCTTCAATTCAGACATAACGATTTTTTGAATGATTACTATCATTATCATAAGAAAAATTCCACTGGATTTTCTACCGCTATGTCGCTTAGCTACTGATATATCCTTGGATAGACGTTTTGTGCGATCTTAACGCTTATAAATGAAACCATAAGGAGAGAAAGAAGTGCCATTATCCACTTTTTCGAGAATGATCTGATAAAGGGCAGAAGTGAAAGAATGGAACTCACAATGAGCTTTCTGGATCTAACGCATCCCAATGACCGTGCCTTTGCATTCCATTCACATGTATTGTAACTGATAAGTCTTCTTGCATTTGTGGTTAAAAAGAGGTCTTTCATTCTAGTTAGATTAATAATAGCCTTCTGTGAATAATTGCATAATTTTGACAGGTCGTTACTTCTGCTTACTCCAAGTTTATGCCTTCTGTATAAAGTTAATTTATTTGCGTCATACAGTATATAATTGCAATATTCTAAAGCAAAAACAAACCAGAATGTGTCCAGGTCATTGATTGTGCCCTCAATCTTTTCTATGTGTTCTTTGGCTATTGATCTCTTTATCGTCATGCTGCTGCAATTATACCATGGAATCTTGTTGAATAGATCCTTACAATCAGAGCTTTTTGAATCATAGGTATCAGATCCTTCAATATTGATAGAATCAATATCAACCGGATCTTCCCCATCACTGAAAAATGACTTTGAATTAGCGATAAAGTCAATCTTTTCATTAGCCTTTATGTCTGCAGAAAGCCTACTCAGCTTGAATCTAGAAAAAAGATCATCGTCATCAAGGAGACAAATATATTCGCCATGAGCATTATTCACGCCAATCAAGTGTTTTTTCCACAATGCCGGTATATCAGAGTCGAAAACACGGATTGTGAAGGATCTGTTATCGAAAATTTTACTTTTTATATCATAATCCTTCACGACAATAACTTCAAATCTTTTGTGATCTATTGTTTGCCTATCTAGTGAATCAAGTGCCTGATTAAGCATGTTTTCTCTGTCATGCGAAGCAATTAACACCGTAAATTCAAGTACCAATGATACCGGATATAATCAGGATAAATATGGTTTCTCTGTAAACAGATCAATCATGAATACTTATTCTCATAATGCCATAGTTTATCTATGGATCTGCGCACATCTTTTAAATAATTTATTCCAAACACGTTTGTAATAAACATAATGAAAAAAATGAATGCAAGAATGGACAAATCATATCTTGTCCTGACCCGACTCCTGATAAATTTAACCGGAATTCCCAATGTTTCGCGCCTGGAGGCATGAGCACCATCCCAGATTGAAATTGCCCTGACCTTGCACATTGTTTTTTCATAGTCCATTAAAGTCTCCTTCTTTCCAAGAAAATTCCTCAATGGAAGCAGGCTATTGAATTCCCTCAACGCATCATTATTCTCGCCTTTAATGCGTGTCATGGATTTTTCGTTTAACCTGTAAACTGTCAGCTTTCGATGATCCCAAGCAAATATGCCGCCTTCTTCATATGCCATGTAAAAGGTCGATAAGTCAGGTGCAGCTTTAATTTCCTTTACATAATCCAAGAATTTAAAGTAAATCCGTTTTCTCACTGCGATACAGCTCATGTTCCACCTGAATGTCCGGATACCCTTTATTAGAACATTTTTGGTGTCAAGAATCTCTAATCCAGCAGTTCCATCCGCATCTATCTCGCAAGCATCCTTCTCAGTCATGTCAACAACTTTCAAGTCGTTCCTGTAATAGATGAGTTCTGGGTAAGAAGAAAACGCATCGTAAACGAATGATAATTTATTTTCATCATAAATATCATCATCGTCCAAAAATGCAATTATATCACCATTAGACGCTGTAATACCTGTATAAATGTGTTCACCTTGAGGAACATCGCCTGTATTGATTATCCGGATAGAATGTTCTTTGCAGTATTTGTCTATTTCAACATCAAAGAAATTCTTGATTACTATTATCTCATAATATTCCCTGCTTAATGTCTGGTTCAATACTGATTTAACAGCGCTTAAAAGGTATTCCTTTCGATTATACGCCGTAATCACAATGCTGATTAGCACCTACTTGAATCTTGGGAATAGTAATATTTGTTTCTGAATTTTTTTTATCTTATCCTCGTGAAAAAGTAAAACTCAACAGGATGAATCAGGATTTTATTGAAACACCTGTAGTTACTGTTCTTATGAGTTCCTTCATGTCTCGGTTAGATTTATGAAATTTGGCCCAAGCTCTATTGTCATCAATATCATCTGAAATTAAAATAC
>JAKBGP010000274.1 GCA_021833045.1 Thermoplasmata archaeon | reverse complement strand
AAATAAACTTTGAGGCTGTGGGATTCTTTCTAAGGTATGCGTAAAGTTCATCATTTGTTACAGTGTTAGTAAATAAAAAAGATGGTATGTTTTCCGCTTGAAAAGATACTATATTTGTATCTATTCTTTTTTTAAGTTCTTCGTTTTCCTGCTTTAATTTCTGATAATAACTGGGTTTAGACATTATCTCTTTTCCTCAAATATTCTTATATTATGAAATAGTATTTAAAATATTATCTCAAATTTAATTCATTTTAACTCTCATTTAAACAGTCTTGATTTTCAAGGGAGATAGGACAAATTAGAGTTTATAAGAACTTCATTATTAAAATTTTAACATTTTAACAAATAATCTTGTTTGGATTTTTCACCTATAATATACTTAATAATCCGAAGCCTCATATAGAATCAGTCTTTGGATTTCCAAACTCTGATAATGTAAATGTATGGGATATTTCTATTTCTCTAAAACAAGGATAAATCTAAATTTTATTTTTCAAAATCATTGTCAGTGTTTAAGACTAAGACTCTGAAACGTTCCCCACTGCATTTTCAAGAACATGGAAAGTACGAACTAGAACATTATGGGTACCTTTCCCTATAAGGTATTTATATATTAAAGGAAAGTATATTCTGTGTATAAATTAGGGGGTTCAAATTCCTATGAAAATGACGAAATTCAGGGTACAAAACTACAAGAAAATCCAAGATACGGACTGGATTAATTGCTCAGATTTGACAGTCTTCGTTGGAAAGAATGAATCAGGAAAATCTTCTATTTTTAGGGGGCTTTCTAAACTTAATCCATCCGACGGAGAGAAATATGATGGTCTAAAGGAGTTTCCAAGACGGCGTTACGCAAGTGACTTCAAAACACAAGACTGGCCAGTATCCAGTGCACAATTCACTTTTTCTGCCGATGAAAAGGAGGCTATTGGTCAAGTCTGCCCTTCGCTTAAAGATGTTGAATGTGTTGTGAGTACAAGGCACTACTCTCAAAATCTTGAAGTTGAGTTTAGCCCAAAGCCAACGATACCAGATGTGACAAATGGTAAAATGTTGGCAATTCTTGAGGCAGTGCAAACCAAATTGCAAACGGCTACAGCGCCAGAAGGTAAGGGTGATGCTTTAGGCGCTATCAAGTCACAGCTGTTCCCTTTTATCTCCAAAAATATTTCACAACTTAGAGCTCTTAAACCAGTTTATTCCGTGGGGGAACAGACAATAAATGACGTAATCAATACTATATCAGGCAAGATTAACGAAGAATGGCAGAAAAATATTATAAAGAGCGAATTGGACCTGCTCAATGAACTGAAATCTTCAACAGAGTCCGTAAATCAAATTCATAAGGCACAGGAATGGGTAGCCTCGCATCTTCCTAAATTTGTGTATTTTGATAGATATGATGTAATTGACAGTGCAGTGAATCTGTCGACGTTCGTTCAACAGATGAGAGCCACCCCATCCGCGCCACGCGTAAGATCGACTAAAGCATTATTTCAGCATGTAGGATTAGAGGTGGATAGGCTCTCCCAGCTTGACCCAACTCAGCCAAACAAAGCTGTCGAAGAGTTGAAGAGATTAGCTGATGAAAGAGCTATCCTCATGTCTTCAGCTTCTAACGAAATGACGATACGATTTTCCGAATGGTGGGAACAAAGGAAACACAAGTTCATCTATAAGACGGACGGGCCGTTCTTTAGAGTGTGGGTGTCTGACGACTTAGACCCAAGCGAAATTGAACTTGACCAGAGAAGTGCCGGTATGCAATATTTCTTTTCATTTTACATTGTGTTTCTAGAGGAAGCCAAAGGCGCGTACAATAACTCAATACTTCTGCTTGATGAAGCTGGTTTGCAATTGCATGGAACAGCCCAGCAAAAGATAGTCAAGTTCTTGGAAAAACTATCAAAAGAAAATCAACTTCTTTATACAACTCATTCTCCATTTATGATAGATGGAGATCATCTTGAAAGCGTGAGGGTGGTCTATGAGAACCCTGCTGATGGTGCCTCCAAGGTTTCTGGTGATGTTTGGCCGAGAGATAGGGATTCCCTGTTTCCCTTGCAGGCCGCATTGGGGTATTCAATTGCTCAGACTCTGTTTTACTCCAAGCGTCAATTGGTTGTGGAAGGCATTACTGATTACTATATTCTTAAAGCCATGAATGGTTTGTTATCAGATTCTAAGCATGAAGCATTAAGAGAAGACGCTATTATTGTCCCCTCTGGTGGGGTTAGCAAATTGATGCCACTAGCTGCTATTCTAAAAGGGCAGGATGTTGAGATTAGAGTGTTGTTAGATGGTGATGAACCAGGTATTCAAAAAGGAAAGGAAATCAAAGAGCGTCTTCTAATTGAGTCTTTCTTTGTGAGTTCATACTCGGATGGAAAGGGAACCGATATCGAAGACTTGTTTCCACAGGACCTTTACGTTGATGCAGTTAAGAAATCTTATAATTTGAGTGAATTAGTTCTAGACGAAGATCATAGTTCTCGCTCCATTATATCTAAAGTCGAGAAGGCATTGCAGAAAAGAGGAGTTAACAAACTTGAAAAATGGAAACCTGCATTAATACTTACTGATTGGATACGTACGGCACCGGAAAAGTTCCCGGACAATACTATAAAATCCTTTGAAAGCTTGTTCAAAGATATCAATAGGTCATGGTCCAACTAGAATTGTATTTCCTTAGAGATTTAATCAAATCTCGTCCTATCCTTTGGATATCTTGTTTAGCCTACGTTTTGGACTGGTTACTAGGATTTGAACCTGTGATTTCCTCCGTGTTAGTGAGACTTCATGAGGCTAGAATACGAGCTTTAGGTGCAAAGCCTTCTCGCGTGAAAGATGCTTTTCTCTAATTCGTCACCGCTTATTTGCCTTTAACGCACACATCATAAAATCTCTCGAATTCTTTCCTACGCCTTAGGATCAATTCCTTTTTAGCCACTAATACTCTTTCTATTCTTTCATCTATTTGTAGGCTATCATACTCAGAAAAGTCCGCACGTGTACGCATGTTATTGCATATCGCACAGGCAACTCTAAGATTGTTCTCATAATCCTTATATTTAGCATCTTCGTTGGTCAATTTCTTATAAGGAATGACATGTTCCCTTGTCAATTGCATCCAGTCTTCAAAAGAACCACCAAAGTATTTGCCGCAGTATACGCATTTGTAATCATACTTTTTGAACAGATCCCTGCTGTAGCCCATTAAAGATGTTCCAGTTTCTCCCTTACATTCGGATTCTACCTTTTCTTTTTTCATTCTATTTACAC
>JAKBGP010000023.1 GCA_021833045.1 Thermoplasmata archaeon | reverse complement strand
TTGGACTTCTCATCCAGGGGCACCTGTGTCGGTTCTTGGTACGAACATGAACTTGACCCATTAATGGTTTTCACAGGATCCAAGAATTAAAGGAATTCCCAAACGGGAACTGCTAATTTTTTGCAGACTTTACGTCATTACAACTCTCCATCCACTTATAATTAGAAATACACAGGCAAGTGTACTCCCCTTATCTCGAACCTTCATTAATGGCAAAACATTCATGGTGACGGAATATTAACCGTCTTCCCATTCGGTCATCTCCTGTTAGGAATAACCTTAGGATCGACTAACCCTCGGCTGACGAACATTGCCAAGGAACCCTTAGCCCTTTCGGCGGAATTGATTCTCACAATTCTTATCTGCTACTTTTACCAAGATCCGCGATGCCATTCGGTCCACTCCTCCTCTCGAAGAAGCTTCCGCCCAAATGGCACGCCCCCCTACCAGATCACCTTTCGGTGCTCGAAGGTCTCGGTAACTAACTTTAGCCCCTTCCATCTTCGAGGCAAATAGCCTCGGTGAGTGAGCTGTTACGCACTCTTTGAAGGATGGCTGCTTCTAAGCCTACCTCCACACTGTCTTAGGCCATTAACCTCTTTAATTTGCACTTAGTTAGTTTTAGGGACCTTAACCCTCGTCTAGGATGTTCCCTTCACGGGTACAGAGCTTATCCCTGTACCCTAGCACCCAGCTTCTACGATTTGGACAAGTTCGGAGTTCGATAAGTCGACGCTGATTTTCATCAGCTAACCAACTATTCGGTCGCTCTACCTCGCCCAACATCTCTGCTGAGGTCTACCTGCGGGTAGTATCGGGGGGAACCCGCTATTACCGGCCTAGATTGGCCTTTGACCCCTACACCCAAGTCATCTGAACGATTTGCACATCAGAACCAGTTGGGTCCTCCACCAAGTTTTCACTTAGCTTCAACCTACTCAGGTGTAGATCGACCGGATTCGGGTCTTCCTCAAGTGACTGACGCATTTATTACGTTACACCTCCATTGCTGTGCGTGTAATTGCTTTCGCTACGGCTACCTCTCATAAGAGTTAACCTCGCCACTCAACAAAACTCCCTGGCCCGTTCTTCAACACGGATAATAGAACGCCGCTCACTTCGTGTTAGGAAGATCACCGCTTTAGCGCCCTATAAGTTTATCACTGTCTGGTTTCAGGTACTTTTCACTACCCTTCCGGGTTGCTTTTCAGTTTTCCCTCACGGTACTTGTACGCTATCGGACTTGAGAAGTATTTAAGGTTGGATGTTGATGCCACCCATCTTCCCGCGCGAATAACGACGCACGGTACTCCGGAACTTCTTCCTCGTAACCTTTATACTTACTCTTACAGGACTATCACCTTCTTTGGTTGACCTTTCCAGGCCATTCTGATTCGTATACTAGATGTTGGGAAGAGTCCATACACCACAACTTTTCCTTTTCTTCAAAAGAAAATTCGGTTTGCCTTATACCGCTTTCGATCGCCTTTACTAACGGTATCTCAATTGATTTCTTTTCCTTCAGGTACTAAGATGTTTCAATTCCCTGAGTTCCCTCTCCTTTCGGAGTGTCTTACGACAGGAAGTCCCATTCGGACATTCTCGGATCAAGGGCTCCTTGCGCCTCCCCAAGACATTTCGCAGCTTGGCACGTCCTTCATCGGCTCTCAAACCAAACCATCCCCCAGACAGTTTTCACAGATTGCACAATCCATTTTACTGGAACATTAACTGGCTTCATAGATTAACTAATAATCTCATACCCTTCCCCTCTGATATCTATTCAAAGAGTGCATCTTTTAGTGCGTATCACTCGTATTAAACGGACCTTTATTAATATTGTGGTAAAGCCATGATTTTACCTATTTCTTCTCGTTTGCATTTATATTATTATCCCTGAGTATTGCTGATCTTTAATTTTCTTACGTTGTTTGTTCCTGAATATTCAGAGTTTAATGATTAGATTCTTGTTTACATATCTATCCATTGTAATTTCAGCTATATCAGTAGAATAGAGGCCAATTCTTGAAATTTCCTCTACTATTCCTGAGTATGAAACGTCTCCATATTTCTTTTTCATCAGCTGAGCCTTGTTTGTTATTATGTTAGTTTTTACGTTAACTATTTCATTCAATGTTTTTAAATCAGCGCCAAGAAATGACGTAGTAGCTTTTTGGAATACCTCGTAGCAGTACATTATGAACTGCATCAATTCTGATTTCTTTTTCTGATCAAAATTCGGCGAATCCTTGAGTATTGTACAAATATTTACTGTATGATCTGCAACCCTTTCCAGTATTCTTGAAAAAATAAGATTGAAAATGGTATCTTTTCCCTCATATTTTCCAATAGAAATCTCCTTCATCATATAGAAGTGATACCTGTCTACATCATCATCCCTGCCAATTATATTTTCCATCAGTTCAGATTCCATACTATCCAGTGCCTTGGCAGTGTCCCCCAGCATGAGGTTCACGTTCATTATCATTCTTCTTAGAGCAGTGGTGAGAGGAAATGATTCAGAATCCAGGACATTTTGCAGTGTTAGGGCTTTAGCGGATTCTTCAAAGATTTCTACGCCCATTACCAGTCTTGAGAATTTCTTCACTATATCCTTTATCTCCTGACTTATGTAGCTCTCACTTTTAATTATAAGAGTGTCAAAACCTGAAATATATAGCGAAACTAGAGTTCTAGGTAAAAGATCGTTTGAAAGATTACCTGTAATTTCAAGTTCTTTTACAACTTCTCTTTTCTTTCTTTCATTTGGATATAATGTAAGAGAATCGCCCAGTGATTCAATCGTAACTGTACTTCCCTTCTTTATCTGGTTTGCCTTAACCCATGTAGGTGGCAGTGATACTATATATGTTGAACCTCCTGTTATCTGTATCTTCCTTGATTCAGTAGTCATATGAATCTATATGGAAAATACATATTTAGTTTACCTATATAGTAATCATAAAAATATATATTATTTTGTCATTCTCTGTGTTAACTTCCTTTTAGAGTTGCTTATGGATTTGCTGAACAGCAGGAATATAATGAAAATCACAATTAACAGAGCGTATAGTGGTGTATAGTTAAGAAGCAATGAAAGTGCAAAAATGTTTTCAGAATAAACGATTGGACCCCGTACAAATCCCGTTGTAACATTGTAGCCCCTATTTGAATGTGTATAGTTTAGTATTACTTCCACGTAATAATCACCATCGTGCAAATGGTTAAACGTATAATTAACTGCTATTACGCCATCACTGGTAGTAACGTTTTGAAGTGAAACCTTACATGTAAGATTTAGAAACTCTCCTGATGAATATGCCATGAAATAAGGCTTATATGAATGACTTGTGTTCAATCCATAAAATGTTGCGTTTACGCTGTATTGAGAATGTACACCGGAATATGGAGATATGTAGACAGAGAAATGCGAATCGTTTGGTGTTTTTCCCTGTAAAATTCCTGGATTTTCATAGGAAACGGGCGTGAGTATTAGAGTCTGTATAAGGAGTAATAGAACAAATACGGGGATTGCATATTTTAAACGTTTCTTCATCCCCCATGTGTCAGTGTAATGGGCTGCGATAAAGATAATTATTGGAATTAGAAAAATTATATAAAGAAGTGCAGTTACGAAGATGAAAATCAAAACTGTCAGTATCGATGGCACTAAGGCAAGAAGTGGAAATGTTAAAACCTTATTCTTTTTAAGGAAGGTGGATAAAGGCTTTTCATTCTTTTTTGAGCTCAACTATATTCAAACGGGTAATGGAAAATTATCATTTTATAGTTTCCCCTTAATTGATGGTAATAGAGAACACAAAATGTGAAAAGTTAAACTGATTTTTGGATTAAATAAGTTTGATATTTTTATAGAATTCAAAGATTCCGAGATTATACATAATCAATTTTACGGAATATGATATTACGAAAGGTAATATTTTCTAAAAGTTTTAACAATAATAATATTACCCAAATATGAATCATACCTTCATGCTTCCTACAGTTAAGGAGATTTCCAAGATGAGAAAATCTCTTGGAATTAGACAGAGGGAACTCGCTTCTGTCTGTGGAGTTAGTCAGTCGTATATTGCAAGGCTTGAGAAGGGAGACATAAATCCAACTTATGAAAATATAAGAAAAATCTATAACTATCTACAGAGCCATTCGAAGAAGGCAGATCAGATGGATATAGAAGTTTCAAAGATTATGACCACAAATGTTGTAACCTGTCAGGCTACTGATTCTATACTGACAACCCTTGATATTCTGAAAAAATATGGCATTTCACAGATGCCTGTGCTAAATTCAGAAATGAGAGTAGTTGGTACAATAGGAGAGGGTGAAGTCAATGAATTTCTTATGAAAGGGATTTCCCCAGATGCTTTAAAAAAGATGACAGTATCAAAGATTATGAGCCCCGCACTTCCTCAACTTCCTCCAAACACTCCCATATCTGCTATTTATCCAATACTGAGATTCTCCAATGCAGTACTGATAACTGACAAGCTTGAATTAAAAGGCATAATAACCAAGGCTGATATACTGAAGGCTGTAGAGACATATGCAGAATCTGGCATTTAACATCCTCGCAGGATTATTTGCCTTTATTCCGGCACTGGTTGCCAATCCAGGTGCAGTTATCACAGGAGGAAAAGGCAGAATGGATTTTGGGAGGAATTTCATAGATGGAAGGAGAATATTTGGAGATGGAAAGAGTATAAGTGGATATTTTGGTGGAATATTGATTGGTTTCATTTCTGGAATAATAATTCTCCCAATCCTTTCTATTGCAGGACTATTTCAGTTCCAGGTTTCATTTGAAACTATGATAATTGCCTCAGTTAGTCTGGCATGGGGGTCACTAACAGGTGATCTAGTAGGTTCATTCATAAAGAGGAGAAAGAATATGAAGAGTGGAGAAAAGGGTAATCTTCTGGATATGTGGCCATTCGTTATCTTCGCTTTCCTATTCCTGTTTCTGTTTTCGAGATCTTTCTTCTTATTGCTCTATGGAAATTTTATAGATATTGTGATAATACTTGTAATAACACCACTTTTGCACAGGGGTGTAAATATACTTGCTTATAAGATGCATAGGAAGGATGTTCCATGGTAGAAGAAATGAAGATGATAATTGGCGTGAGAAAAGATCTTGACATGGGGAAGGGGAAGATAGCAGCTCAGGCTTCACATGCTGCTGTGAATTGCGCTCTCTGGGCTCAAAAAAATAACAAAAAAGTGTTCAGAGAATGGGAATCCCAGGGACAAAAAAAGATAGTGATAAGACTGCAGAATCTTGAGGAACTTTATAAACTAAAGGCAGAATGCGAAAATATTGGTCTAAATACCTCAGTAATATCAGATGCTGGTTATACACAGGTTGATCCTGGCAGTACAACATGTATAGGGATTGGCCCTGCTCCAGCTGATGTAATTGATAAAATTACATCCGAATATCCCTTGCTTTAACCCCTTTTATTTTCATTCTCTGTTATGGCATATCGGGTTATCCAGTGCCCACATATGCTGCATTTATCCAGTCTTTTAGTATATTTTGTACCGCAACCTCTGCAAAGATATCCCCATCTTATACTCTTTTTGATAGCCTCTATGCCACATCCATAATATTCTATGCTCATTTCTGAACATACATTTTGAAGGGAATAATCATCAGAAATAACAACCCCACCATATTCCTTTGCTATGGCAATGATTTCCATATCAGTTTGGCTCAGATATGGAAAGTCTCCAGTCTTTTTTGAAGCTTCCCTAACCTGTTCCATGTATTCCTGCCCGGGGGAAGCGGTTCGTATGATATTTAGATCATGCCCAATGACCCTGCTCATTTTACCATGCTTGATCTCTCCTATAACGCTTGTTGGGACAATGCAATTCATTGACAGAATCTCTATTTTTCCTGTTAATATGGCTGAGGTGTCCGGAATTATGAGCTTTTCACCGAGATTTATTCTCTCCTTTTTTACTGCCATTTCAGTCTCTATCCTGTATTGGGATGTATTTTCTTGGCCCTTTTTCTCCTACGTAAAGTGCCTTTGGCCTGAATAATCTATTTTCTGTTGAATATTCCAGTGCCCTTGCTACCCATCCTGAAATTCTGCCTGTTGCAAAGATTGGAGTGAAAATCTCAGTTCTGAACCCCATAGCGTCGTATATCATCCCGGAGTAAAAATCAACATTCGGAAAGATTCCTCTCTCTCCATACTTATTAATCATCAGTTCTTCGATTATTTGAGCAGTTTTGAATGTTTCGTTTCCTTTCCGTTCTGCAAAATATTCTGCATATCTTTTCAGAATCTTTGCTCTCGGATCGTATACCTTATAGACACGGTGCCCAAATCCCATCACGCGCTCACCTTTATCAGTCATAACCTTGAGCGCTTTCTCTGCATTTTCTGGCCTTCCTACTGATTGGATCATTTTCAATGCTCTTTCATTAGCTCCACCGTGCAATGGTCCTTTTAATGTACCTATGGCAGAGGTGATGGCGGAGTACATGTCAGCCATTGTTGATATGGTTACAAGTGCTGAAAAAGTAGATGCATTCATTCCATGATCTGCGTGAATTATTAGAGCAGTATCCATTATCTTTGATTCAACAGGATCTGGTCTAGCACCAGTGGACATATAAAAGAAGTTTGAAGCATATCCAAGTTCAGGGTCTGGTTTAATTATTTCCTTACCGGAATATACCCTGTGTATGGCTCCAACTATTGAGGGCATTCTTGCAATAAGACTTATACCTATCCTTTCCTGATTTTTAGTGGAACTATCAGATTCCATACTGTCCAGCACGGAAAGATATGAAATTACTGTTCTCAGTGCCGACATTGGATGGGTCCTTCCCCCTATGTTTTTTATTAGTGATAAGACCTCATCCGGAAGTGGCATCTCTTCCCTCAATCTCTTCACATATTCCTCATACTCTCCCCTTTTCGGAAGATGACCATAAAGAAGAAGATAGGATACCTCTTCATAATTGCTCTGTTCTACAAGACTGTTGATCTCATATCCTCTGTAAAAAAGCTTCCCATCAGATCCATTTACATATCCTATTCTGGTCTCTGCTGCTAGTACACCTTCTAATCCTCTTCTCAGTTCTTCCTTTGCTTCACTCCCTTCATTCATATTACTCAACCTTTTTTAATGAAAATTATGCTCTTCCCTTGTGAATTCAACACACAGACCTTAATATATGAAAATGGCTAATTAACATTTCTTTGAAAGTAATGCTTTTCTTTCCATACAATAAGAGTGATTAATTTTACCTTTTTAGTATAATATGAATCTCTTTAGTTCTAATAAAGACATTACAATATCGAAAGCAATATGTTTATATATCGATATCGAATAACCGATATGATAATCATGATGGGAAACATGTTTGGAAAAAGAAGAGATTTGAGGTTTACTATTCTTGCAGTGCTGAGAAGTGGACCTAAGAACGGTGCTGAGATAATGGATTCTGTGGAAAAAATGACCTTTGGGATGTGGAGACCATCACCTGGATCACTTTACCCGATGCTACAGAAGATGGTAGATGAGAATATGATCAAGAAGGAACCTTCAGGAGCTTACAGTCTTACGCAGGAATCTGATAGCTGGTTTGGTATGGGACATATGCATAATCCATTTTCCGGAAACTCTCCGAGAAATTATGATGAGGCTGTGGATGAGATCAATGGTCTTGTCAATTTTCTTGAAGATATAAAGGCAAATGGAAGCACAAAATTGAAGGAAAATAAAGAAGTACTTGATAAGATAGCAGACAGAATAAGGAAACTTACATCTGATTGAGTACATTCAATTATTTTTTATAATTTTTAAAGGTAGTAAGAGGTCAGGAACCTCATCATTAATATTTATTTTTGCCGGAATTGCTGTTTTTTTATCCAGTATGACGTCGATTATTCGCCAGTCATCCTTGTCCTGTAATAATGCACAGTTTTTTACATGGAGTTGGTTCTCAAAAAACTTAATCATCTCATTTAAAGGAATTGATCTTCCCCTGTGCAAATAGACAGATTCATTTTCAATATCCCTCGCAGACATGCTTTCTATGTTGATGTTTGCAATTGTGTAGAACTCTTCCTCGTCTTCATATTTGTCGCAGATGTACATATACGGGATTTTAAAAACGCCAGATTTTTCTTTGCCACCTGATATGAAATTACTCTGACCAGGTCCATCACCGATGAACTGTTTTGAAATTATGGGAACTGAAATGCCTTCATATTCCATTATGGAGAACAGGGAAGACCGTTTCTTTCCCAGAAAACTAATTTCATCCATATTCCATTGAAAATTTGTTAGAATTATAGATATTTTTTCAATTGCTGACTCCCTGAATTCCCTCAACGCTTTGAAACCATGCATATTTAACCAGAGTACAATTCCCTCTTCTGGATCGTTTTTCATTATTATTTTTTCCAGATTTTCCCTGAAATTCTCGACCATAATGATTCTCTCTCCCTTTAATATTGGTATCAAGAGTCCTTCGATCACATCTGGACAGGATGTTGGTTCTTTCTGGACTGCAAATGCCTGGTTCTTCCTCATTGGAAAAAGGTCCATTGTTAGCTTCAATGCAGAAATTACTTTCTTAAATGTATAATTCAGGAAAGTAAATGATGAATCTTTTTTCCACTGTATTTCAGATATTGCTATATCTGTGAATATATCAATATGTTCACCTTCCTTAGCTTCATTATAACACATTTCTTCCATTACTGCTCTCTGTCTGGTCCCCCTTATTCTATAATCATCCATATCTGGATTTCTTTTTGAAATTATTGACCTAAATTCAGAAGAACTGGTCAGTATATTGTAAATATTTGATGTTTCATCCCTGTTTATATGGCTGAATAGAGAGTCATAGGTGATTATTCCAGATATTTTTCCGCTTGTTGCTATTTTATCAATCAATTCCAGAGGCGTTTTTACATCGAGTGGAATTGCGCTCACTCCATTTCTCCACAGTGCGAAATAAGAAAGTAACAGCTGATAGCTAGGTGGAAGGATTATGAGAACTCTCTGGCCTTTCTTCATTGGAAAATTTTCTATCATGGATGATGCCAGCGATTTTACCATGTCGCTAAACTGTCTATAACTCCACAAATTGTTTCCATAACCTGCTACAGGGTCGCTTTCAAAATTTTCTACTATGTAGTCAAGGATATCATCCACTGACCTTATCTCTTCAGGATCTATATCGCCCAATGACCTTGTATACAAATAATTATTAATAACTTTAGTCAATGCTGTCGTTTAACTTTGGAATTTAATTATTCATTACTGATAATGAAGTCATAATATTCTCGAAATGTCCTACCCATGCTTCCCAGTAGATCATATGTGTTAAACCAGTATGATCTTTCTTTTTCCACCCTCTCCCCGTTCTTTTTGTTTATAAAAGACCCAAGGACCGCTGCGTGAAATGGGTCCATGTTCCTTGCCATGAGTCCAGTACATAGTCCTGCAAGTATGTCGCCTGTTCCGCCCATTGCCATTCTTGGGCTTCCTCCTTCGCTGATAACTGTTTTTTTGCCGTTTGTTATTATATCAGCGGGTCCCTTCAAGAGTATGGTGCAACCATACTTCACACTGAATTTTATTGCGTTTTCCCTGTTGGCCTCAGTTCCTGTCAGGACCTCGAATTCATGGCTGTGAGGAGTGAACAGCATATTCTGATTTATCAGGTCTCTATGTTCCGCCATTATATGAATAGCGTCAGCGTCAAAAACTGCTTTCTTTCCACTTTTACATACTGCTAGAACGACCTTAACTGAATCCTCAGATATTCCCATCCCTGGACCTGTTAGTACTGCATTGCATTTTTCCAATTCATTTTTCATATTCAGTGAATTAAAAACTCCTACAATCTGATCCTCTAGTTTGATGGAAAATATTGTTGATGATGCCTTTGGTACCAGCATTGTTATGAGGTCTGGAAGTGCATTCTCTGCGGCTCTTGCTGTCATACAGCCTGCACCAGTGAACTTCCATCCTGCCATGATGAGAACTTTTCCGTTCTGCCCCTTGTGCCCATTTTTCTCGATTTTTGGGAAATATACCATGTCACCTGGACCAGCATAATTAATTTCCCTTTCATCTATACCTATATTTCTTACGTTGATTGATCCTGAATTTTTCTCGTTCATTCCCTCCTTTACATCTGTAAATGTAACCGTTGCATCAGGAAGAACGCTGTGGGATGTTCCCAGCCCTGATGGAACATCTATGGAAATAACTTCTGCCCTGCTTAGATTAATTTCCTCTATAATAGAACTATATGGTTCCTTGACTGGATCCCTTATTCCTGTTCCGAAAATGGCATCTACAATAATGTCAGATTCAGATATCATCTTCCTTATATCTCCTGTATTTGGATTTTTTATTATTCTATCATTACCAAATTTTTCCATAGCTCTTCTGGAAAGAGAGCTTACAGAACCATCGCTCCTTGTCATCACTATTAATTTTAGATTATTGTCAGAATCAAGATTGTGGGCAGTGATTATTCCATCTCCACCATTATTTCCACTGCCACTAATGACCAGTATATTTCGATTTTTTCCATATTTTTCTCTTATATATTCACTAACTGCTTTTCCAGCGTTCTCCATTAGAATAAAGAGATCACCGTGATTCCACTTGTAATTGAAATCTATTCTTTTTCCTTCAATATTTTCCATCATGACATAATGTAGCCCTTTCTTTTAGAAAAAACTTTATGTTTATTCACATGGGATCACCATGGAAGATAAAATCCAAACCAGTCTGGAGAGACTGAGGAAGGAACAGGTTGAGTTTTTGTATATGCAGTTCACCGATATTCTGGGAAGAGTGAAAACACTTACTCTTCCGAAGAACAGGTTTGAAGATGCCCTTAATGAGGGGGTTGTCTTTGATGGCAGTTCAGTGGCTGGTTATGCACAGATAGAAGAATCTGATATGAGAGCTGTTCCTGATCTGGATACATATGCTGTATATCCCTATAGCAGTCAGGGAAACGCAGCAAGGTACCTGTGCAATATCTATAATCCAGATGGTACAAGATTCCCTGGCGATCCGAGATATGTTCTGGAAAGAAATTTGAAGAAGGTCTGGGACAGGGGAATGGAGTTTTATGTTGGTCCAGAGTTTGAATTTTTCATTTTCAAGAAGAATGAACACGGTGATCCTATTCCTGAACCCAGTGACCACAGTGGGTACTTTGATCACACACCAAATGACAGGGCAGCTCAGGTGAGACTAGAAATACTGACACAGCTAAGAATCCTTGGATATGAACCAGAGGCGGCTCATCATGAGGTTTCCTTTGGCCAGCATGAAATAGACTTGAGATACTCAAATGCAATGCTAATGGCTGATAGAATTACTGTGTTAAAAAGTGTCATAAAAAATGCAGCAGAAAACCAGAACCTCTTTGCATCCTTTATGCCAAAACCGCTGAATGGCCTGAATGGATCTGGTATGCACATCCACCAGAGTCTAATGGGAAAAGATCAGAAAAAGAACTTCTTTTACGATGAGAAAGACAAATACGGATTGAGCAAACTTGCCAAGAACTACACTGCTGGAATATTAAAAAACATAAACCAGGGATCAGCAATACTTGCCTCCACCGTAAATTCATACAAAAGGCTCATACCTGGATATGAAGCCCCTGTTTATATTTCGTGGGCCAACAAGAACAGGTCAGCCCTCATAAGAGTTCCGGCAGGAGTCAATATGAGGAAGAGGATAGAACTGAGATGCCCGGATCCAGCAGGAAATCCATATTTACAATTTGCAACCGTGCTTGGAATGGGAATGGATGGAGTGGAGAATGAATATGAACTGCCGGAACCCACAGAGAAAGATATCTTCCATATGGATGCAGAAATGCGCAGGAAGGAAGGAATTGAGTCTATGCCTGAAAGTCTGGGTGAAGCTATTCACCATCTGAAAGGAAGCAAGCTAATGGAACAGATTCTTGGAAAACATGTCTATCACAACTATCTGACAGTAAAGCAGAAGGAATGGGATGCTTTCAGATCTCATGTAACAGAGTGGGAATTAAATAGATATCTAGGAACCCTGTGATTCAGCATCCTAAATTATAATTTTTAATTAATTGATGTTTAAATCAATCCATATTTATAAACAGTCGAAAGGAGTTCAACCACTTCCGATTTGGCATGGGAAACATGCATGGTTCTTAAGAAAAAGTTATTAATGGTTTTTATATGCACATTGACTGAGTGATAGTTAATGGTAAATGTTAAAGAGGTTCCTGCTGACCTTTTGATTGAAAAGCTTACTGAGGAGTTCAGTAAGAATGATAAGATTAAGGTCCCAGAGTGGGCAGAATTCCTTAAATCAGGTGTTCACAGAGAGAAGAGCTGGGTACAGGAAGACTGGTACTACAGAAGACTCGCATCAACACTGAGGAAAGTGTATGTGAGGGGAAATATAGGTATACAGAGACTTAGCGAAGAGTATGGCGGAAAAAAGGATGGCGGATCCAAGCCCTATCACCCCGCATCTGGCAGTAGAAGTATAGTGAGACATGTTCTCAACGAACTTCAAGACCTTGGATTACTGGTTAAAAAGGAAACGGGGAGATCCGTATCTCCAGGTGGAGAGGCAATGCTTCAGAAGGCATCAAAACAGGTAATGGAATCGCTTTCTGAGAAACAGGTAGAATTAAAGAAATATCTTTAGAGGCGTATAGGCATGGATTCAGACAGGGAGCTTGAAGAGTTAAGAAGGAAAAGAATGGAGGAGATGCAGAGAGCTCAGGGTCAGGAACAGGCCGAAGAAGAGCAAAAAAATGCCCAGGAAGCAGAAAGGGCCAGAAAGCAGCAGATATTGAGGCAGATTCTTGATATCGCAGCAAGAGAAAGGCTTGCTAATGTCAGGCTCGTAAGACCAGATGTGGCTGAAAACGTGGAGAATCAGCTTATTCAGTTGTATGGCATGGGGAGAATCAACAGAGTAATTTCAGATGATGAAATAAAGCAGATACTTGGACGGATGACAGAAACAAAGAGAGAAACACATATAGAGAGGAGATGAGGATGAGTAGGAATAAGGAAACAGGCAGAAAAATAAGATTAATGAGAAAGGTCAACCAGAACAGGAGAGTACCTGGTTGGGTAATAATGAGAACTGATAGAAAGGTAACCCAGAATCCATACAGGAGACACTGGAGAAGAAATAATTTGAAACTTTGAGGGAATGAAATGGCAGAAGATAGCGTTAATGATGAAATGCTTATGAATATCCCATTGAGAAAAGCCTTTGCCAGCTCCAAGAGGAGAAGGGCAGATACAGCTATTAAGGTAATTAGAGAGAATGTTGCAAAATTTACTAAATCAGATATTGAAAACGTTTGGATAGATAGCAAAATTAATGAAGAGATATGGAAGAGAGGAAGGTTCAAAATTCCAACCAGCATCCAGGTAAAGGTTCTAAAATTACAAAATGAAGAAATAGAAGTTTTGATGCCATAAATGATTAAGAAGCTTTCTCTCTTTGAGAACAATTATATTGGACTTTATCTACGCACCTGGGATGACATGGTTTTAGTACCATCATCTCTTGAAGATAGTGAAATAGAAGCCATACAGGAATCTCTTCAGGTTGATATCAGGAAGAGTCGCATGGATGATTCTGGAATGTATGGAATTTTTTCAGTTATGAATTCCAATGGGATAATAATCAGTGGAATGTATAGAAATAAGGATATTGACTTTGATACAGGACAGAGGAATGTGCTCTTCCTGAAAGACATGATAAATGCTGTTGGAAATGACATAGTAGCTAATGATCACGGAGCTATGGTCCATGAAGATTTTTCCAAAAAAAGTGTTATGGCAATTGAAGATGCACTTGGGGTGGAGACTATTCAGGGAACCATAGGTGGTTTTCCAACGGTTGGTTCCAGTTCAGTCCTCACAAGCAAGGGCATGATCGTTAATCCAGAAACAACAGATGATGAGATTGAGATTCTAAAAGATTTCTTCAAGGTTTCAGTAAAACTCGGAACAGCAAACTTTGGAAGTCCAATGGTTGGTTCGAGTATAGTGGCAAATAAAAACGGAATAATTGTTGGGAATGATACTACCTCCATAGAACTGACAGCAATAGATGATATACTCTCCTGATAATTTATTTTTGAAATATTTCCTTTAATTTTACAAGAGATATTAGTTCTACTCCGTTGTCTCTTAGAAGTTCATAACCTCCTTCCTCCCTGTCAACGACTGTAATCGCCCTGTTTACAATGCATCCATTTTCTCTCAGGAGATTAACTGCCTTGAGTACAGAATTCCCTGTTGTAACCACATCCTCGATTATGTTTACTTCTGAGCCTTTTTCTGGGTTTCCTATGATCAGTTTCTTCATACCATGTTTTGATTCTTTCCTTATTATAAGATAGGGTATGTTCATCTGATATGACACACCAATAACAATAGGTACTGCACCAAGCTCAACCCCTGCGACTACCTTTGCATTCAGTTTCTTAACCACTTCATGTACGATTTCCTTCATTATGTGGGGCCTAGCACACGCATCCTTTATATCAACGTAATATTCAGATTGCTTACCCGATGTAAGTGTGAAGTTCCCTTTTTTTACAGCATTCTCCTCAATAAGAAGTTCTTTAAGCATAAGTGGATAAAATTTAGATATATTTAGAATTAACTAATTTAAGGATGCTGTATAACCCCACTCAGTCAGGGAAGCCTTAGATTACATTGTTCTCCAGTGAAAGACTATTCTTACCTTCGATTATACATCTGACCTTATCTCCACTTTGTATTTCGACTGCACCAGGAGTACCGGTGGATATTATATCTCCAGGTTCCAGAGTGAAAATTTTAGAGTGAAACGAAATGAGTTTTTCAGGAGAAAACATCATATTTTTTACGATGTTTGCGTGTTCTATCCTGCCATTTTTGATCGTGCTTATCTTCAGTGTGTGAAGATCTGGAAAATCATCTATTGTTGCAATTTCCGGTCCAATACTAAAAAATGTATCAAAGCTTTTTGACAGTGTCAAAAAACGTGGATTCTGCTCAAGAATATCAAGGGCTGTCATATCTATGATAGGAGTTATACCAAAAACGTGTGATATTGCATCTTCTTCACTGATATTTTTCCCCTTCTTTCCAATGATTATGCCAAGTTCTGCCTCCGCGGTAATTCTCCCCCATCCTTTTGGAATTACAATATTTTCTCCCTGAGTTATCATTGAGGTTTTTGGTTTCATGAAACTGGCAGGCATGACTGGCTGTTTCACATTCAGGTCCCTTGCGTGTTCAATATAATTTAGACCAATTGACCAAATCTTTCCAGGGTGTGAAATAGGTATAGCATATTCAGCCTCATTTTTTTCTAATTTATGTAAATTTGATACTTTTCCTCTGTTATAATCAATATGCCTAAGATTATCCACAACACCACTATTTCTTATCATATCATCAAGCGTATCCGGCGTCCTTATACCCATCAATTCCTCCATATCTTTGAGCTGGAGGAATTTATCATTCAGGCAAATGAATGGAAATCCTCCTGAATAGTTTTTTAACATACAGAACTTCATATGGATGCAATTATACTGTATTCTTAAACGTTGGCTCAATACCAATCTTGTTAACTTAAACCCAATAAAAATCTGATGTCATTTTGAGAGTGATGCTAACTATGTCAGATGTTTGTCCGATATTTGTATTTCGAATTTAAAAAAAGTTTATATATTTGTCTGTCAATTGTCTATCAATGATGGAATATGACAGCGAGATGGAAAAAATCCTTAAAACCGCTAAAGTAAGGATTAAGGTAATAGGCTGTGGTGGTGCAGGATGTAACTCTGTTACAAACCTTAAGAAGTTTGGACTATCAGGTGCAAAACTCATTGCACTTAACACTGATGCCGCACATCTTAAAGATAAAACTGATTCTGATGTGCTTATGCTCATTGGGGAAAGATTAACTAATGGACACGGTGCAAAAGCTGATCCAAATGTGGGGAGAGATGCAGCCATAGAAAGTAGAGATTCGATTATGAAGGCTACTGCAAATGCAGATCTTGTCTTTATTATAGCCGGGATGGGTGGAGGCACTGGAACCGGAAGCGCACCCATAGTTGCTCAGGCAGCAAAGGCCAATGGTGCACAGGTTATATGTTTTGTAACCCTCCCAACAAAAAGTGAGGGCGAAATAAGAAAACAAAATGCAAAGATAGGTCTAGAGAGTCTCACAAAAGTCTCGCATACAGTCATAGTTATTTCAAATGAAAGGCTCAAGCAGATAAACAACAAGA
>JAKBGP010000273.1 GCA_021833045.1 Thermoplasmata archaeon | reverse complement strand
AACTTCATTTCCATTGTCCCTGAGCAAATTAACCAAATTTCTTCCAATAAATCCTTCCCCGCCTGTCACCAGGAACCTGTCACTCATAAAAATGGCATGGGATCAATAGTTAAATTATTTCGCTAGCATTTTCCAACAATTTTTGATATATCTGCACAATGTTGTATAACATAGGTTATACAGCATCATCCGATTTTTATGAACCGCAAGCCCGGAATTGGATTTGTTGCATCATTTATTCTACAACCTACAAACGAAAGTATTATGGCTCGGAAACCTTACTATTTGTTGATGAAAGTCGTAATTCTAGCTGGAGGATTCGGTACGAGATTAAGTGAAGAAACTATCTCAAGGCCCAAACCGATGGTTGAGATAGGTCGTTCTCCAATTATCTGGCATATTATGAAAATTTATTCCCATTATGGTTTTAATGATTTTATTGTTTGCTTGGGTTACAAAGGATATTCCATTAAGGAATATTTTTCTAATTACATGATCCACAACAGTGATATTCGGGTTAATACAAAAAATAATAGCTTGGATATATTAAACAATCATGCAGAAGATTGGGATATTACACTCATCGACACTGGGGAGAGTACAATGACTGGGGGAAGAATCAAACGAGTTCAGAAATATGTGGGCAGTGAAACCTTCATGGTCACATATGGTGATGGAGTCTCTAACGTGGACATAGCGAAATTGGTCGCATTTCATAAAATGCATGGTAAACTTGCCACGGTGACTGCAGTTCAGGCTCCAGGGAGGTTCGGATCACTGCAAATGGGAGACAACAACGATCGGGTTAACGAATTTACAGAAAAACCGAACGATGGTAGGACATGGATCAATGGAGGATTTTTCGTCTTTGAACCCGGAATATTCGATTATCTGGAGGACGATAATACTGTACTGGAACGAGGCCCCTTGAGCAAACTTGCAAAAGACGGGCAAATGATGGCGTTTCGCCATTATGGGTTTTGGAAACCAATGGATACGCTTAGGGATAAGCAAGAGCTTGAGGAACTATGGAAAAGCGGGAAAGCACCTTGGAAGTTATGGAAATAAGTCATAGAATAGATATCCTTGGTTTATCATAACTAATTACGGAGTGAAATAAACTTGAGAGTTTTATTAACTGGGGGAAATGGATTTATTGGTTACCATTTAATCAAAGTGATATTAAAAAGTACAGACTATTCATTAGGTCTCTTATTGAGAACATCGTCGAATTTGTGGAGAATTAAGGATTTACTTTTAGGTAACAGAATTGAAGTTTTCATGCTGGATAAAGTGAAGTTATCTGAGATTTTTGCCAGGTTTAGGCCGGATATTGTGATTCACTTGGCAGCTTATTACAAACGCCTGCCCACAACTGAAGAGGCGGAACAAATTATGAATAGCAATATCATATTCCCATCTCAAATTTTGGAAGTAATGTCACAGACTGGGGTGAGTTTATTCATTAATACAGGGACATTTACAGAATACCTTCAGGACAAAGAACGTCTAGTTTTAAACAGAGAAAATGCCAGACCACGTGATTTATACTCTGCCTCGAAATCTGCATTCGAAGAGATTCTCAAATTTTATTCACTTAAGTATGATATATCATCACTGACGCTTGTTCTAATGACACCTTATGGGGAGGCTGATAATGAAAACAAGGTAATACCCTACATCATTAAGAGTTCACTGGAAAGCGTTGAAGCCGATCTGACCCTTGGCGAGCAAAGTTTAGATTTCATTTACGCTGAGGATGTTGCATTTGCCTATCTAAAGAGTATTGAATTTCTCCTCAGGACCAAAACAGGATACAACTCTTTTCAAATTGGAAGCGGCGAAGCACATACAATCAGGCAAATTGCCGACATGATAAAAGACATCAACAGATCCTTAACGGTGAATTGGGGTAAGAAGGCTTATCTGAAGGATGATATTTTTTACTCTAAGGCGGACATCACTAAAGCTAAGAATATGTTGCAATGGTCGCCAAAGACCAGCATTCAGGATGGATTGAATAGAACATACTTGTACTACCAGGACAAATATGGAAAAAAGAGGTCCTGATGGAAAGAGGAAAATTCCACAAGATCACTATCCTGGGCGCGGGCTTAAGTGGGCTATCAGTTGCCTACCACTATAATGGTAAATCAGAGATATATGAAAAAGACTCAAAAATAGGTGGTACCGCTTCAACGGAGAGATACGGTAATTTTTTGTTCGATCATGGGCCGCATTTATCATTTACAAAGGATCAATATGTCATTTCTCTTCTAAATTCTGGAACTAGTGTTGTTGAAAAGTACGTGAGACCCATTAATCACTATCAGGGACTAGAATTTCCCCATCCTGCTTTATTTCATCTAAGGAAACTAAAAAAAGATCTGGGATATAAAATCCTGACGGATTTGATAGAGCAGTACAAAAACGACGAAAGACAGGAACCTTATAATTACGATGAGTGGTGCATTAAATCTCAGGGGAAGTATTTTGCAGAGAACTTCACGAAGTTGTATACAAAAAAATTCTGGAGAACGGATCCGAAAGAACTTTCCACGGACTGGGTAAGAGATAGAATTCCAACGCCCTCGATAAAAGAGGCAGTGTCCGGTACATTCGGATTAGAAAAAAACTCAGGATATTATTTTGATAAATACAGATACCCGAGGTCCGGCGGTTTTGGGAGCTTCAGCAATTTCTGGAACATCAGAAAAAATGATGTTGATATAAAACTAAGGATGTCTGTCAAGTATGTAGATCCATCAGCAAAATATGTGAAATTTTCAAACGGTGAGTACGTGCACTATTCAACTCTTGTATCAACATTGCCGCTTCCGGTTTTAATTCCAATGATTAAAGGGGTACCCTCAAGAATCGTACAGCTTTCAAGAGAGTTGAAACATTCGTCTCTGCATTACATTAACATTGCTTTAAAAAATAGGTTAAGAAGAAAATATTCCTGGGTGTATTTTTACGATAGCGATATTCCCGTATCTCGTCTTATTGCCTACGACAATGTGGGCAACAATATGTCTCCGAGAAATTCCAGCGCAGTTCAAATAGAAATTCCTTATACAAAGATATACGATTCGAAAATGAGTGATGAAGCACTTGGCTCAATGGTAAACTTAGGGTATATTGACGAAAAGTCTATAGAAAATGCATGGGAATTTAGTCTACAGTTTGGATACCCCATCCACGACTTGAGAAGAATAAGCATACTAAAGGAAATATTCGACTATTTGGATGAGATTGAAATTTTTACGGTGGGACGGTACGGAAGATGGGAACATTTATGGAGCC
>JAKBGP010000272.1 GCA_021833045.1 Thermoplasmata archaeon | reverse complement strand
CTTGTTCTTGAAAAAGGTGAAGGGGCTCTTGATGCACTTGTTCCTTATTTCAAAAAAGGAATTGGAGGATATGTGAGGCCGGGAAACCAGTTGTTTCCATGGATACATATGGAAGATGAAATCGGAATCATAACAAGTGCCATGGAAGATAGCAGTTTCAAAGGCCCGATCAACTGTGTTGGAGGCAACTGCACATCCAGAGCCTTCTCAGAAAGCATAGGGAAAGCGCTGAACAAAAGGGCAAGGCTTCCAATACCCGGATTCGTTGTAAAATTCCTTTTCGGCAGGGCATCGGATCTGGTCCTGAAAAGTCAATCAATAAAATCAGAAAAGATGGGGGCGATTGGGTACGGGATAAAGTTTACTGACATAAATACTGCAATGGAGGATATCCTGAAAACTGATGACAGGACTGAAAACCCATAAGAAGAGAATAGTTTGTAAAATTAAATTGCTGTTCCAAACCATTTCAGATTAGTTGCATTTTTATCCAATTGGGAGTGGGAAACATCACATTCCTGCTCTACACAATAACATGGGATGATAAAAATCGGGCCACTAAAAGGTTTAAAATCTCCGCCTAAACATTTGAACCGTGTAGTTTTTGGGGTCACCCTCAAGTGCATCCATATATTCTTCCGGAGGCTTCCATGTGAAATGACCCGTCATTCTTTTGAATTCCTTGCCAACAGTGATAAAATGAGGAGTTAAAATGATAAATGGTAGGATAATGAGTGAAGACGATATTTCTCTATATTCATTAAGGTGATTGATGACGAAAATAGTGTCTTGCGATACGACTACAGCTGATATGGCAATACAGAGATACAAGATAAGAAACAATCTATTTAAGTTTAGGTCAAAGAAAAAAGGCTTATATCTCAGTAGTATCTTTCTTTTTTTCCTCATGCGCGCTTTTGTTGATTTCATATCAGAAGAACCCGTTGTTTCTTCGACTCCATAATAAGACCTTT
This sequence comes from Thermoplasmata archaeon, assembly GCA_021833045.1. The sequence continues at coordinate 2,342 of JAKBGP010000272.1, read as the reverse complement.
TAGCTATAATTGATAAAATCACCAATGACAATATAATAAATCCTATACTTGTTAGTAAAAATATATATAAATGATTAATCACTAGAATAGGGTTGTATAATGCGAACAGACACAATAAAAAGATATCCAATGTCATTACAGTTGTAATGTCAGGCAAAGTAAGATCAAAAAGAATTGGCTGATATTTTCTCATCATATTTTTCATCCTCCCCTCTTATGTTCCCTCGTAATACTCATAGTAGACTGGATTTGTCATGCCTACATCATAGGTTGGGATATATGTCTGTCCTATAAGCGATGTATTAAATAACACGAATCCTTCGTTAAACGAGAATGTGTTCATATAGTGAGAAGGAGGGTTCTTGGATATAATTGTTCCAATATAGGTAGTAATATTCTGATTAAATACTATGGAATTTTGATAACAGCCATAGTAAAAGTAATTTTTTCCAAGGTTTGGCTCTGAACTATTTGCTTTGGCACTAAAGGAAAATGTCTTTCCATTATTAACATCCCAATTCTTAGGGATTGAGTCCGCAGACGAATAAATTTGGTATAAAGAGATAGAGACTGAAATTACAGCAGCGACTCCTTCGCTTGGAGGAAAAGCAATTCCTGCAATCGTTAACCCTATTTCTATACTATCTAGCACGATATTTAATAACTTACCATTACTACCACCAGTAACGCCAGACGCATCTATTAACGCAAGGCAATCGGGAAATTGTGAAACGTCACTTTGTCTGGACCCACTACTTATGAAAGAGTTTCCATTGTATTTGAAAACAACACTTCTATTGCATGCTCCATAATATGAATGTTTTGACACTATCTCCTGATATAAACCCATCCTTGAACTTGGGTACGCCGGATTGGCAGAAATACCTCCAACTATCTGCTCTATACTCTTACCGTTACTGTTCAACACGCTCCCAGCATTAGATTGAATCTCTTTATTAGGATAAATATATCCATAATCTGGGTTAATAAACTCATTAAACTTATGACCTAACTGACTTATGCACATCCACAGATCGGTTGTAGGATCTTTATATGCAATACCCAGGTGCTCATAACAGCCAATATTGTTTAGAGTAAATGTTTTTGTATATCCACTATATTGACATGCCTCAGACGTGCCAAGAAGAATATTCTGACCATTTCTCGCTATCTCAAAGTATCCCATGGTTATGGCTCCATCACCGGTAGGAGAGTCAACACAATATCTGAATGCCACCTTTCCTTCAGAAGATCCATTGGCAAAACACGTACTTGATGATTGCTGAAGGCTCACATCAGAAAACTCCGGTGGATAAAGCGTGCATGGATTCTGTGTCCCACCCCCTCCGCCTCCACCACTCTTATGGATGCCACCACCCCCGGGCAAACTTTGTGGTATTGGTTCTATCTGTGGATCAATGGTGTATGTTTCATTTGGTGTAAGTGTTACTGGCCCCATTGGTGCTGCAAGCATGTCATGGTTATATTTTTGGGTGATGATTCCGCCATGAAACAGTGAAGATTCTGACTGCCAGTTGATATTTATCCCTCCAATCTGAATATCATAGCAGGAAGGGTTTATTATTCCGGATCCATTGTTCATTTTCACATTTCTTGTTCCAGCCCCTCCCTCAGTAAAACTTCCTGTTTCTGGCAATATCATTGTGAAATCCACCATGTATGCCGCGCTGTGGTTTAGGAGATTCTTGAACGCTAAGGATGATGACATGGTGTAGTTATCGAAAAAGAAGACGCTTGCTGCCTGTATACCTTTTCCATATTGTATCAGATTTGCTGAGTTCTGTGCACTGCTATTTATTCTTGACGTGGTGTATGAGTTAAACTGCGCTACTGATAAGTATGATGATGAATTGCTGTTATTGTTATTAGCATGCAGTGGATCTGCACTGAGATGGGATGGTTGCTCAATGTTCAGTATATTCCATGATGTTGGATATTCTGTTGAACCGAATGATATGGCTGGCTGTGAACCTATGAATGAGACTGTTTCACCAAACTGTGAATAGGATACAACGGGTAAAGGGTGGTTGTTGATTGCTTGTCTGGATTTTTCTGCGGTTGTTGTGAAATTTAATATGGCAAATGCTGAAAATATCATGATGATCGAAAAGGAAAATGCAATAATGATCTTTTTGCTGTCTCTCTCTCTTTGGTTAAAAATATTATTTTCCATCATTATTAATAATCATGAGGTGATATTATAAAAATTTATTGCATTAAATATTTGAACTACTGCTCTTTAGGTATATATAGTCTCATTATGAATTATTTGATATAATAAACTTTATATTTAATTATTCGATGCAGTATTGATGGCTGTT
>JAKBGP010000271.1 GCA_021833045.1 Thermoplasmata archaeon | reverse complement strand
CTTATCGAAAGTCCCTGGTCCTTCATGCTCCTTATCATGTACCAACCCTCCTGTTCAAGCAATCCGCTGCACCTAAGTTCAGCATGACAGACTGGCTATTTTTCGATTGCCAGAACTGGATACTTTTTGTTTGCCATAATTGGACAGAATTCACTTGCCATTTACACCAGGACTGATGATATGATTTTTTAGCTTGATGAAATCAATCTGATTTATCTGATTTAAATCTCAAAACCTATTAGACAAAGCATATCTGGAATCCTTATGGAAATTGGGCTTGATGTTTTAACATGAGTGAAATGTTTTTGATTGAATGTCTCTGGATTGTTGTTTCTGGAATACAGTTAAAATGCTCAGAATAGGCTAAATTTTACGTAATAGAGCTTAAGGATCAAAATCACAACAGAATGTTTAATGACTAAAATATCATCTATCTTTTTGTAATTAAAGCTCGTATTCTAGTTGCATGAAGCCTCACTAACACGGAGGAAATCATAGGTTCAAATCCTAGCAAGCTAGTCTAAAATGTAACCTAAACAAGATATCCAAAGGATAGGACGAGATTTGATTAAATCTCTAAGGAAATACCATTCTAGTTGGACCATGACCTATTGATATCTTTGAACAAGCTTTCAAAGGATTTAATAGTATTGTCTGGGAACTTTTCTGGTGCCATCCGTATCCAATCAGTAAGTATTAATGCAGGTTTCCATTTTTCAAGTTTGTTAATTCCTCTCTTCTGCAATGCCTTCTCGACTTTCGATGTAATAGAGCGAGAACCATGGTCTTCGTCTAGAACTAATTCATTCAGATTGTAAGATTTCTTAACTGCATCAACGTAAAGATCCTGTGGAAACAAGTCTTCGATATCGGTTCCTTTTCCATTCGAGTATGAACTCACAAAGAAAGACTCAATTAGAAGGCGTTCTTTGATTTCCTTTCCTTTTTGAATACCCGGATCATCCCCATCCAATAACACTCTGATCTCAACATCCTGCCCTTTTAGCATAGCAGCTAGTGGCATTAATTTGCTAACCCCACCAGAAGGGACAATAATGGCGTCTTCTCTTAGTGCTTCACGTTTAGAATCTGATAACAACCCATTCATGGCTTTAAGAATCTGGTAATCAGTAATGCCTTCTACAACCAATTGACGCTTCGAGTAAAACAGAGTCTGAGCAATTGAATACCCCAATGCGGCCTGCAAGGGAAACAGGGAGTCCTTATCTCTCGGCCAAACATCACCAGAAACCTTGGAGGTGCCATCAGATGGGTCCTCATAGACCACCTTCACCCTTTCAAGATGATCTCCATCTATCATAAATGGAGAATGAGTTGTATAGAGCAGTTGATTTTCTTTTGAAAGTTTTTCCAAGAACTTGACTATCTTTTGCTGGGCTGTTCCATGCAACTGCAAACCAGCTTCATCAAGCAGGAGTATTGAGTTATTGTACGCGTCTTTTGCTTCCTCTAGGAACACAAGGTAAAATGAAAAGAAATATTGCATACCTGCACTTCTCTGGTCAAGTTCAATTTCGCTTGGGTCTAAGTCGTCTGACACCCACACCCTAAAGAACGGCCCGTCCACCTTATAGATGAACCTGTGTTTCCTTTGTTCCCACCATTCGGAAAAGCGATCCGTCATCACATTGGAAGCTGAAGACATGAGTATAGCCCTTTCATCAGCTAATCTCTTCAACTCTTCGGCAGCTTTGTTTGGCTGAGTTGGATCAAGCTGGGAGAGTTTATCCACCTCTAATCCTACATGCTGAAATAACGCTTTAGTCGATCTCACGCGTGGCGCTGATGGGTTGGTTCTCATCTGTTGAACGAACGTCGGCAGATGCACTGCACTGTCAATTACATCATATCTATCAAAGTACACAAATTTAGGAAGATGCGAGGCTACCCATTCCTTTGCCTTATGGAGCTGATTTACGGACTCTGTGGAAGATTTCAATTCATGGAGTAGGTCCAATTCGCTCTTTATAATATTTTTCTGCCATTCTTCGTTAATCTTGGGTGATATTGTATTGATTACTTCAGTTATTGTCGGTTCCCCTACGGTATCAACTGGTTTAAGAGTTCTAAGTTGTGAAATTTTTTGGGAGATAAAAGGTAAAAGCTGTGACTTGATAGCCCCTAAAGCTTCACCCTTGCCTTCTGGTGCTGTAGCTGTTAGCAATTTCGTTTGCACTGCCTCAAGAATTGCCAACATTTTACCACTTGTCACATCCGTTATCGTTGGTTTTTGACCAAATTCAACTTCAAGATTTTGGGAGTAGTGCCTTGTACACACAACACATTCAACATCTTTAAGCGAAGGACAGACTTGACCAATAGCCTCCTTTTCATCGGCAGAAAAAGTGAATTGTGCACTGGATACTGGCCAGTCTTGTGTCTTGAAGTCACTTGCGTAACGTCGTCTTGGGAACTCCTTTAGACCATCATACTTCTCTCCATCGGAGGGGTTAAGTTTGGAAAGCCCCCGAAAAATAGAAGATTTTCCTGATTCATTCTTTCCAACGAAGACGGTCAAATCTGAGCAATTAATCCAGTCCGTATCTTGGATTTTCTTGTAGTTTTGTACCCTGAATTTCGTCATTTTCATGGGAATTTGAACCCCCTACATTTATCAACAGAATATACTTTCCTTTAATATATAAATACCTTCTGGGGAAGGTACCAATAGTGTTCTAGTTCGCAATTTCCATGTTCCTGAAAAGTGCAGAGAGGAAAGTTTCAGAGTATAGAATTATAACTCTGACACTGGGAGAGTCATGGAAAAAGTCAATCAACGACAGACATCCAATATTACAATAAAAATCGTATTATCAGAGTTTGAGAATCGAAAGTATGATTCTTACATGGCGATTCGAAGATATAGTTACATTATAGGGAAAAGGATATAGGTGCATAATCTGTAAACATGTCATACAATTATATAGCTGAATAGTGAAATTCGAAGGTTTTTATAGTATCACATCATGTATTACATAATATGACTGCAAGTGTGTTGAAATCTGTAAGAATTAAGAAAGAGGATTGGAAAACATTGACCGAACACAAGATCCAGTTTGACCAAGATTTTGTGCATCGGTGTGTATTACAGATTGTGGGGAAGGACAATGACGAAGGGGTGGAGACACTCTCTGTTCATATAGATGATGTGCCATCATTCCTTTTCAACAACGCTGTTACGAACCAGGAACTCTATTCCTATCTGAAGGAAAACCCCAAAGCAGCCTTATTCATTTTCAACAAATATAAGAACAATCGGGATTTCATAAAGGAACTCTGTGATCCACGCAATCCCATCTACCTTGAAATGG
>JAKBGP010000022.1 GCA_021833045.1 Thermoplasmata archaeon | reverse complement strand
GTATTTTTCCCTCAACAAATCCCTGTGTCAGATCAAATATGTGTTCCAGCTCGTGATCTGTAATAGCTTCAATGTTTTTCTTGTGCTTTGAAGGATCAACATTATCCCCATAAATGATCTGGAGACTTGCTACGTGAGGATTGTCTATGCTTCTTCCTATCTGTGAAACAATCCTGACAAGTACTTCTACCACGTCACCGCCTTCTTCCTTGACAACGTGCTCAGCAATCTTGTTTGAAAGAACGTTGTATAATTTTCCTACGTGAGTTACTGGGTTCTTTCCTGCTGCTGCTTCCATGCTCATTGGCTTGTAAGGAGTTATGATTCCGTTTACCCTGTTTCCCCTTCCGACAGATCCGTCATCTCCATTCTCCTGGGAAAGACCAGTTACTGTTAGATAATGACTTGTGATCTTATCTCCATCTTTGTCTGCTGTGTTTATAAATATATTGACATCCTCGTTTGATATCTTGCTCGCGTTATCCTCAACTAGCTGCTGGAACTGTTCTTTTATGGCGAAGTATTCGTTGCTGTCCTTGACATACTTGTCAACGTATGCAGCCGCTACTGTCAGGTTGATTGTCTTATCCTGTCTGTAACCCATTACCTTAATATCATAACCAATAGCTGGTAACTTCTTCTTCATTTCTCCGTTAATGAATTTCTCTGTTCCCTTTACAAGCTTTTCCGTGTCTGTAAATGGTGCAAAACCTACACCAAATGAAGTGTCGTTGGCCCTGTGTTTTGTTGTATCATAAACATCTCTCAGATCAACTGAACCGTGCCCTATTCTGGAATCTATCATGATATCACTATCCATGTCCAGATGCTTGAAATTGCTTTGCAGATATTCCTTTGCAGCCTTAATTGCAACTGCTTTAACTGGAATTCTCTCACCATCAACTGTTGTTGTTGCTCTTCCGCTCAGCAGAATGTATACAGGATCAAGAACTACTCCACCACCGAATTTAGGTGCTGACTGTCCTCCCACGAGTTCCACCTGATCGGTGTTGTGATGCAGAATTTTTCCAAAGTGCTTTATGTAATATTTACTCAATTCTCTGCTTACTGACTCTGCTATTCCGTCTGATACGCTATCTGGATGACCAAGGCCTTTTCTTTCTACTAGTTCCACGCCTCTGAGGTGTGTTGGAACCTGGTTGATTGCTTCAACTGAAATATTTCTAACCATTTGTTTACCTAAACCGCTAAGATTTCTTTTTTATAAAATCTTTTGTCAACTTTAAAAATAAATTACAGAAACATATTTACCATTACTACCAGTAATATAGTTGCTATAATATTACACAATTCTCATCGTTTCACCAATAGTTAGAGACTGTTGATCGTACGATTATTCATTATATTATTCGCGCTAACTTTAAATTCACAAAATGAACACAGCATCATTTTGATGTTGAAATTCTTAAAGCATATTAAAAATGAAGTGCTTAGAGATCATGAATGTGCTTGCATCCCTGACGGATAAATCAGGATCAGATGAGTTTCTAAAGGCGATAAATGGAAAGATAGAGAAAATATATGCGTCAGATGGTACCAGAAAATACCTTGAAGAACACGGTGTGAGGAGCCTTTCCATTTCTGAATTGACTGGCTTTGATGATTTACTTGGTGGAAGGGTCAAGACACTGCACCCGGCTATTTTTTCTGGAATATTAATGCGTGATAGTGATGAAGATAAAAGGCAAGTTAAAGAAAAGGGCTATTTTCCCTTCGATATAGTTATGTGCAATCTATACGACTTCAGTAAATATATAAATGGAACAGAGGATGAAAAAATTGAGCACATAGATATTGGAGGGGTTTCCTTATTAAGAGCAGCAGCTAAAAACTGGAAAAGAGTTACAGTAGTAAAAAACAGGAATGATTATGAACTTGTAAAGAAAGACATTGCTGACCATGGGACGATCAGGGAAGAAACCAGAAAAAAACTTGCCCTAGACGCTTTCAAACTAACCTACAAATATGACATGATGATATATAATTCCCTCAATGATGCAGGAAGCATAAAACTAATTGAACTCGAAAATGGAAAGAAACTTAGATATGGTGAAAACCCGGATCAGGAAGGTTTTATCTATGAAATTCCAGAGTATGGAAAGATGGAGGTCTTCCACGGGAAAGAGATGTCGTATAATAATTACGTCGATGCATCTTCAGCTATTGAGACAGCTCTCGATTTCTCAGATCCATTCGCAGTTGTTATAAAACATAATACTCCCTGTGGTGCGGCAACTGGGATTGACCATGGAGATGCTCTGGAGAAAGCTATAGAAGCAGATAGAGAATCTGCCTATGGATCGGTTATATGCATTAATGGTAATGCAGATAAAAGAGTGGCAGAGGCAATAAAAGATCTATTCGTAGAGATAATAATCGCAAAGGACTTTGACAGTGATGCTAGGAAACTTATAGGAAAAAAGAAAAATATCAGGATGATAAAATATTCTGGCAATGGACCTGATAGGAACTTTAAAACGCTTTTTAATGGAATTCTTGAACAGACAAGAATGAATACAAGCATAGATCAGATGAAAGAGGTAGTTAAGACCAGAAGAGAATTTTCATCCAGAGAGATAGAGTTTGCGTGGAAAATAGCAGCCCATTGCAGAAGCAATGCTGTTGTACTGACAAAGAACTGTGTTACAGTTGGTGTTGGTGCCGGTCAGACCTCCCGCGTTGAGGCAACGAAAATAGCATGCAGCAGGGCAGGTGAAAAGGCAAAGGGGTCCATAATGGCCTCAGACGCTTATCTGCCATTTTCTGATAATGTTGATGTGGCCGCGGTAAATGGTATTTCGGCCATTGTTGAACCGGGAGGATCAATCAGGGATCAGGATGTAATAGAATCCTGTCAGAAACACGAAATCTCTCTTTACTTTACCGGTAGAAGGGTTTTTCTTCACTAATACTACCTCCTCCTTTTTAAATTTATAGCGACTGCAATTACTGTTGTGATGACAAGCAGGATCAGTGTTAAGTAAAGGTAAATATAATTCGGACTCTGCTGTTTACTTTCTGAAAGGGAAATATTAAGTTTAAGTGATCTCCCCTTCTGAACTGTAAAGTTCAGGTATTTTGTTTTAAAGCCTGACGATGATGCCTTCAGAACAAAACTTCCGTAAGTGGTAGTTATATTGAACTGACCATTTCCGGATATTTGCACATTCTTTCCGTTAAATGACAGAGTTGCATCTGAAGGTGATACTGTTCCGTGAATGTATGAATACCTTATGTAAATGATCTGTACTGTTATATTTTTGCCACTTACTGAAATAACTTTATGAAAATTCTGGTTGTAAAACAGGGTTGTGTTTTCAGCTTCGTATGTATAGGTTCCATTGACAGAATATACAGTAATGTTGTTCAGATTTGATGAATATTTCTTCCCATCAAATGTCAGGTTCCAAACTGTTCCGTCTGTAAGATTTGTCTCAAGGAAGTCTAGCTTGAATTTTTCTCTTCCTGTCGTAGTATAGAAAACCAGTCCCTGCTCCTTACTTCCTGGTTTTATGCCAATACTGTAACATCCTGTTCCATTCGGGGAGTAGATCAGGTTTGTTGCATTTTCACCTGTCTGATCAATTGATTCATTGAATGATCTTGTTCTAGGAACTATCCAGTGCCCTTCTTCATTTTCAATGTAACTTTTCACATAAGCGGTTGTTGAATTCCTGAATATTCCAAGATATGCAGAAGGGCCACCAACAAGACCAAATTGAGGATCTAATCCACCCTGAAATTTGTTGTTGGGATATGGTCCATTATAAATTAGATTATTTTCATAATAATATGAATAGTTTCTTGCCCCTATTATGAACGCAGCCCCTGTAACATTCATTTTTATTTCGTGCCTGTTAACAAAAAATTTGAGATAACTGTCCATGGGGTTTCCATTGACGTTTAGCTGTGTAGAAATATTAAAACTATGTGGCAGTAAGATTATTCTTCCTGAAGGGAACGTGTAGTGATATACGGTTGATGTTTGATAAATTCCATAGAATGGATAGTTAACCCATCCAGTGTAATTGACAACATATCCTCCTGAAACTGTCTTGTTTAAGTAAATTACATTTTGAATCCAGTAAAGTGGCTGTCCCATTTCATTGGCAAGAAATAAATTTTGTTGAACTGAGGCATTATAGAATCTATTGAGAGAACCGGTCGAGTTATATGAACTGACATCCAGAGACTTTAAGGTAAGATTATTATCGATTCCCAAAAGATCAGAATTATTGTTCCTGAAGTTCCTTTTCAGAGTATATACCGTAAGGTTATAGGCATTTATTGATCCCCATCCATCAAGAAGGCTGTATCCATATCTTGCGTGATATATGTGGTTCCTTCCAGTTTCTACAGGATAGAATGGAAGTGCAGGCAATGTAGAATTATATGTTCCAGTGTCAATGTATCCTGTGGTGCTGTTTGAAGATTCCTTTTCAAACTGTTCATTTCCTAACTTATAAAGCAAGGGATCCAGAAAACCTAAACGACTATCATTATTTTTATATAAGACTGAATCAATTTCTGAAAGTATTCCAGCCGTGACAGGTGATGCAATGCTTGTTCCCCATGCATATTCGAATCTACCTCCGTATGTTGCGTTTGTTGCATCATAGGTATATCCAGAAATTGAGATGGTTACCAGTGTATCGTTGGCTATGGCAGATATGTCTGGAACACCTCTTCCTTCGCCCTTAATTACAAGATTCGCTGATGAATCCTTTTGCCAGTTTGGTTCCTTGAGACAGGTGTCAATTCCTGAACTTGTTCCATATGGGCCTCCTAAAATTTTGTCCCCTTCTGGGACGTACCAGTTCCTCTGAGATTCGATGTTAGACGTTGCATTCAACTGGAAAGTTGTTCCTCCAACAGCAACTACCCCAAAGTTATTGTATCCAAGTACAGATGGAAATTCCACATTTGTCCCTACCCATTTAGTACTATTGGCATTATCACCAGCATCGCCTGATGAGGCAAGAACTGTGATTCCCCTTGCCTGAGCCTCCATGTCATCTTCATAAATGCTAGTGCAGTTAACGTTACATCCTCCCCACGAATTTGAAATTACTGAAACGTTGTTAAGCTTAGAACTTTTGCTCCCTGGATTCAGTATATAATTGAAAGCCAGATTAATATTGTAATAAGAGGAACTGTTTCCATATACATTATATATGGTCGAACCGGGTGCTGTGCTTCCAAGCATTTCCATATCCAGAGTGTTTTCAAAATTTGCTCCAGTGCTGTCATACTGCGCTAGAGGGCCTGGCGATACAGCCCCGTTAAGAGGTACTCCAACAACCTTTGCATGTGGTTCACCAGATGGCATTGTCTCATTGAAGTAACAGTATACATTCGATGGCACAAATGAACCTACTCTTTCGTCATGTGTTAGGGTTCCATAAGGAGTGCTTGTGTTTGTTCCATTATATTCACCACCCCATAATATGGTTGCCTCAACAGATGAGGTTGGATATCCATATTCCCTGAATAGTGTTCTTTCATTGTAAGCAGACTGAAATTCTGGAGCATAAAAATACTGTGTACCATCATAGCAGGCAGGTGAAATGATGTTTCCCTGCGGTGTTTTTTTAACTGATGCATTTTTCTGCACTGCCACTTTATGCTGAAGATTCAGACTCATTACATACTGCGAATAATTTGACAGGCCTATTATGGAAGTTACATAGTTATTGAAGTATGATGGGACTTTAGGAACACCAACTGCTGCATAATAATTCTGAGAACCATTTACAAAATCTTCTGTCTTAACCCTGAACATTTTGTCAACTAATTTCGTTGTGGATGTGAATGTAACTATGGATCTTCCTTTATAGGTTGTGATGTGATATATACCATTTGATTGAAGATATTTTATAAAATTATTATAAATTGCATCTGAAGGTTCAAACCTCCTTTCAAACTGAGCCCTGGAAATATACCTGTGATATTGTGGAGAATTTTTATTAGATATATTCGAAAGTAGACTCACCAGTTCTGAAAGATTTGAGAACTGGAATCCCACGAGAATACTTTCGCTTTTGTTACTGTTTGTTGTGTTAACTTCTCTTGGGCTTTTTATGCTGTATTTTTCTGATGTGTTTACATAATTTCTTAAAGGAACTAAATTGGAGGAAATGAGGAGGTTGTTTTCTATTGATTTGTTTTGCGAACCGGATGAATGTGTAATCATTCCTGAAACCTGGTCCGTGCCTGACAGTACTGCCATGGTTGAAAAGAGGAAACCAAGAACCATAAGAATGGATATGATTTTTTTATTGCTTTTCAATTTCATCAATGAAAATATTCTAATCTTATAAAATGGTTCTTTAAACTGTTTTGATTTTTTGAGAGATATTTTAAACTTTGAACAGGTATAAAAATTAAGAGTTTCATAGAAAATGGCTATATAATATAATTACACTACAGAACAATGGTATTTTACAAGCATGGGCCAGATATCATGGGTAACGAATTTCTTTTTGTTTCCAATGATAAAATCTGGGTCGGAGATTTGAAAGATGGAAGCTCAAGGGTTGTAGTGTCAAATGAAGGTATAATAAATAATGCGAGATTTTCTCCAGACAGAAATAAGATAATTTTCAGATCGATGAGGGGCAAGGACGGATCACTGGCAGACCTGTATATGTATGACAGGGTAACAGGTATGGTGAAGAGGGTTACTTTCCTTAACGGAAAAAGTGTACCAAGAAGGATGTTTACAGATGTTGCAGGGTGGAAGGGAGATGTACCAATTATTTCAACAGATGCAATGTCACCGTTTGGAGCTCTTACATTCTTCTATGAACTTGATACAGAAACACTAAATTTGAACCCTCTGAATCTTGGTCCAGGATCTCACATATTATTCCACGGAGATGATGTGGTAATAGGAAGATATACATACGATATGCCACACTGGAAGGGTTATAAAGGTGGAACCAGAGGCGTTATCTGGTCAGGAAAGCTCAATGGAAAATTTAACAAAATAGTAGACCTGGATGGACACGTTTCCTCTCCATGTATCCATGGTGAAAAAGTGTTTTTTGTTTCCGATCATGAAGGCAATGGACAAATATATTCCGTTGATGTAAAGGGTGGAAAATTAACGAAGCATTCTGATTTCAAGACCTATTATCCAAGGCATCTTTCATCGAATGGTGAGGTTCTGTTGTATTCCATGGGAGGCGAATTATTTACATTAAATCCAGAAAAAAAGGAGGAAAAGAAAATTGAGGTAAGAATGGACTCAGGGATAACTTTTCCATCCTCGAAATTCCCGGATACCGCGAACTACCTGGAAGAATATACAATGAACGGAAAGGATGATACATATGGATTTGTCCTCAGGGGTAAAGGCATCATAACATCTGAAGAAATGAGTCCACAGTTGCAAATTCAATCACATGGAAGGGTAAGACTGATGAAGTTCCTTGATGGAAAAAGAGTCTCCTATGTAAGGCAGGATAAGGATGGGGAATTTCTATGCATATCTGAAATTTCAGACATTACGAAGCACACGCAGCTTGAAAGAAATATTGGACTGATAGATAACACGTTTCCTTCTCCTGATGGAAAGAAGATTGCGGTTACAAATATTCTGTTTCAGCTTTATATGGTGAATATAGAGAATATGTCTTGTGATCTGATTGATGAAAGTGAGGCAGGAAAGATAAGGGATGTCGCATGGTCAAATGACTCAGGCAAAATTGCATATACATTCCCATATATGACAGGAGGTTTTGGGCAGAGGGACGGTTCCATTGTAAAAACAGTGGTGCTTGATAGAATGGAGAAGAAAGAAATAACAGAAAGAACGGCTAATGACTATTCACCATCCTTTGATCCTACTGGGTCTTATCTTTATTATCTTTCTGACAGAACTTTTGATCCAGTAGAGGACAGGGCAACGTTCAACTACTCATTTCCCCTGATGACTAGAATATATTATATGAAGATCGATGGTGGAGACTTTTCACCAACAGTCAGGATACCAGAATCCATGAGACTAAAATCTGAAAGAGAGAGTGCAGGATCATTTTCCGATTCATTACCCATAGATTCGGGTAACTTCAATTCTCTTAGGGCCATAAAAGGAGGCTTGCTATACCTTTCATACAGGGCCGAAGGCTTGCTAAAGAATGCCGCATCGGGGAGACAGAGAGCTGGTAAACTTGTTTTCTTCAGCTTTGAAACAAAGAAGCCTAAGACTGTTGCGGAAAAGGTGCTTGATTTCAGAGTTTCAGTGGATGAAAAATCTGTGTTAATCAGAAAGGAAAAAAATAAAGTTTTCAAGCTACAGGCAAAGGTTGCGAAGGAAATGGTGAGTGGTTTTGACGAGGAAAAGGAAATCCATCTCAAAGATCTGAAAATAAGGATAGAACCTCTGGAAGAGTGGAAGCAGATGTTCAATGAGACATGGCTGCTGGCAACAAGCTTTTTCTGGAAGGAGGAGTTTGCAACAAAGAATGCACGGCAGATATATGAGAAGTATGAACCCCTTGTTAGCAAGATCACCACAAGGTTTGAACTGTCTGAAATAATGAGAGAGATGCAGGGAGAGTTCAGAACGTCACATTCCTATGAAACAGGTGGAGACTTCCTTTCTTCTGATGCCATACCCATAGGACATCTTGGGGCTGATTTTGAATTAAGAGGAAAGAAATACTACATAAAGAAAATTTATCATGGAGATCTTTCAAATGAGAATGAAAAAAGTCCACTGCTCCTGGGAGGATTCATGGAGGGTGACCAGATTGTGTCCATTAATGGAGAGTCCCCTGGACCCGATGGAAAAACAATAGATGAGATATTACTTAATCTACCATCTGAGATAATCAGAATTGATGTCAAAACTCAGGACAAGAAGGCATTTTCAAACTACGTTAAGACAATTCCAGATGATAGATATCTCAGATACAGGAGCTGGGTTGAGGAAAACAGGAAGATGGTACATGAAAAAACTGGAGGGGAGGTAGGTTATGTTCATATCCCAAACATGATGCTGGATGGACTTGCAGAATTTTACAGGCTTTATACAAGGGAATTCAAGAAATTTGGTCTTATAGTTGACGTCAGGTTCAATGGAGGAGGCAATGTTTCACAACTTGTCCTTGAAAAGCTAATGCGGGAAAGAATAGCACTTACTCATCCAAGGAGAGGGCAGGATTCCCCATATCCATCCTATTCTGTTGAGGGGCCAATGATAGCTCTTACAAACGAGAATGCAGGATCTGATGGGGATATTTTCAGTCATTCTTTCAAGCTGTTAAGCCTAGGGCCACTAATCGGTACCAGAACGTGGGGTGGAGTAATTGGAATAAGCCCTGAAAGAAGGCTGGCAGATGGTACTCAGGTGACTCAGCCAAGATTTGGGATGAAGTTCAGGGATGTTGGGTTTGGCGTAGAAAATTACGGAACGGATCCAACATATGAAGTGGAAATAAAACCTGAAGATTGGCATAGTGGAAAAGATCCACAGATGGATCTTGCTCTTAGTAAGATCATGGAGATGATAAAACTGAGTGAAAAGAAGAAATGAGTCTTTCATTTCTATGATTTTTTTATTTGATTAGTTATTAAACTATTTTTTAAGCAATATCAGATTCCTCTGAGAGCCAGTGCTATTATAAATCCTATTAGAACTCCAGTGTTCAGGAATGGCAATCCCGGGGCTGGCCTTTTTATGAAACTGAAGAGAATGAACATTGCTATTATGCCTCCAAGGAGGGGAAGTATGAAAAATGAAAGACTTGAAGTTGTTGCTCCGGAATAGAGGAAGGATGATATTACCATTACGTTAGGAATTGCTATATCTCCAAAACCTATCATTATTGCACCCCTCTCTCTTCCCTCTTCTCTTGGTATGTCTATGTCTGCATCCTTCATATCAAAGTTCATGTTCTCCGGCACTATGAAAAATAGTGGCATGTTTGAAGATGTTGTAGCTCTTGCAATATCAAGCATGTGTTTTGTCTTGTAAACAGCTATGTAATCATAAATGGCAAAGACTATCATTAGAACAATGGCTGCATAAAGCCCAAGATCTACACCCCAAATTGCTGCTAGACCTGCTGCGGTAAGAATCCCTGCAATATTTATTACAATCCAGTTCTGTTTGAAAAGGAGTAGATAAAGGAAAAGTACAGGTGTTCCAAAACTGAGAAAATAGTATTCAGGATATGTAATTGGAAGAAGTGCATAAAGAAGACTTGATACGATATAGATTACAAAAACCATGGATAATACAAAAATGATCCTGAGTATTCCAAGCCTCTTCTTCTTTGAGATATATAGAATCACAACAGACATTAATATAACTGCAACTATGAAATATATCACGTATCCAAATCCTGCAGAAGTATTCTGGCTTGGGTTTGTTGGACTAACGCTCTCCAGTTCGAGAGCCATAACGAGACCGATAAGAGAGGCTACCAGAAATAATACTGCAGTACCTATTTCAGTAGCAATTCTCCTGTTAAGCATTTTTTACACTCTTCCTGGCTTTTTTCTCCTTAGATGCAGATGAACCTGATTTCTTCACAGTTTTCTTTCTGGTTAATGGTTTTTTCACAGCAGTACTCTTCACTTTCTCCATATCGGATTTTGACTTTTTATTACTTTCGCATGATATGTTGGGACACATTTCTCTTGATCCACTCCCGAAGGAAACGGATATTATTGGAGCATGACAGTATTCACAAATCTTTCCTGTCATCTTAATCTCACCTTTTTGTGGAAGTGCATATGTTTGCCTGCATTTTGGAAAATTAGAACAGCCAAGAAATCTTTTTCCATATTTTGATTGTCTTATAATCATATGTCCACCGTCAAGTGGACAGAGACCGATGTCCTTCTTCTCTGTGTTGAATTTACATAAGGGATCAATGCATAATTTTTCTGGGGATTGTCCCCTTCTTATAACAGTTACTACAGGTTTTCCACAAACCACACAGTTCTCTTCGGATGGCTTGATTAACCCCCTTATCTTGTGGTAGTAATCGATGCAGTTATCCCTCTCGCATCTGAACCTGATTGTGTCCCTGATCTTTATTGCCTGTATATTGGTTCCGTCTATGTTGCACTTACCTACAACAGTACCTGTTTCAAGTGCTCCACGAATTATATTTGCTATGGAATCCTTGTTATTTCCAAGCTCTTCTAAAACACTGGAAAGCATGTTTCTTGATGTTGAAACTACTGAATCCTTTGTTCTCTCCCCAGCTGCAATGTTGTTCATGAACGATTCGAGCTCTGCAGTCATGTCTGGCTCAGCTATCTTTGAATCCACTGTTGTGACCCCATCTATAAGAGATGAGCCAAGGGCCGTTGGTCTGACTGGATTTCCCTCAATAAACCCCCTGCTCTGGAGCTTATCAATAATATCGTGTCTGGTACTCTTCGTTCCTAGATTCAGGTTTTCCATTTCCTTAATGAGCGAGGCCATATCAAATCTTGATGGAGGCTTTGTTTCTCCTTCCTCTATTCTCCAGTTTTCAGCCTTTACCTTCTCACCTTTCTCAAGATCGGGATGAAAGATGTCCTTGAACTTTCTATATGTATATATGGATAGCCATCCTGGATCGACCACTCTGGTTCCATTTGTCTTAAAGTTATAATGGTCAATTTCTATCTTTGCTGACTTTACCTCTCGGGTACCCTCCCTGTAAAGTGTAGCCAGAAATCTCCTGGCTATGAGTTCATAGACCTTTGCTTCATCT
This sequence comes from Thermoplasmata archaeon, assembly GCA_021833045.1. The sequence continues at coordinate 4,791 of JAKBGP010000022.1, read as the reverse complement.
GCTCTCAGGCTCCCACTTTTTGGAACCTCTGTTGGATAGATTGGCGGATGATCGGTCGCTTCCATTCTACCCCTGGAAGGTATTATTTTTTCCTGAGAAAGAACCATTTCTGCTTCCTTCTTCAATTCACTGTTTTTCAGTTTTTCTACCACTGACTTGAGGTTTATGCTTCTCTGATATACTGTATTATCAGTCCTTGGATAACTTATAAATCCTTTTACATACAGTGATTCGGCAATCTTCATAGCTCTCGAAGGCATAACTCCTATTCTAGAAGCCTCTCTCATGAACTCTGTTGTGTTGAAGGGAGCAGGCTTGTATATTCTTTCCATTCCCTTTTCAAACTCGTTTACAATTCCATCCTTTCCTATAATATTTTCAAGGATGTCTCGTGCCCTTTTCTCATCGTTTATTCTGCCTTCTTCGTAGATACCGGTAAAAACGTCATCCTTGAGAAAGTCAACCTTAACTTCCCAGAACTTTTCCGGAACAAAGTTTTCTATCTCTCTTTCCCTCTTTACGATTAGCCCAAGAGTGGGTGTTTGCACTCTTCCTATGGATAGGAAATTCTTACCTAGCCTGTTTGTTATAAGCGAGAAAAACCTTGTAAGAGCTGCTCCCCAGTAAAGATCAATCTCCTCCCTTGCAGCAGCTGAATCTGAAAGATTGTAATCCACATCTATAAAGTTTGCAAAAGCGTCCTTTATTTCCTTGCCTGTTAGAGCGCTGAACTTAGCCCTTTTGATTTCTCCATGGAAGGATTTGTCCTTTTTAACAATATCCAGAGCTTCTGTACCTATTAATTCTCCTTCCCTGTCATAATCAGTAGCAATTATAACTCTTTTAATGCCTGCAGAAAGCGTTTTTAAGCTCTCATAGGCGGTCTTGTTTTTAACATTATGAATTACATTTGATGAAATAAGTTCTTTCAGATTTTCTAATTTCCAATCCTTGAGTGTTTTTGGAAAATCAATTTCCACAATGTGCCCACTCAGTGGAACCAGATAAAAACCACCAACCTCATTCTCATATTCTATGTAACTCAAACCCTTTGATCTTTTCTGTTTTGATTTACCATCGGATAGAAAATAGGCAATCCTTCTTCCTGCATCTGCTTTCTCTGAAATAATTAATGTATCTGGCAATAGATATCCCAATGTATTTTTATGATATATAATATTTTTTATTCAATCTTCTTATTTTAGGAAACATTTAAAATTAGAATGAAATATGATGATCCATGGCAGGAAAGATAAAAGAGATAGAAATATACAACGTAAGCGAAAAAACATCCGAAAAATCATCACCATGGAGTTCTACAATGATTATAGTCAAGGTTACAACCAGTGATGGCATAGTTGGATACGGTGAGGCACCAACAACCCTCATGACACTTCCAGTGAAGGAAAGCGCTGAAGAAGTTAAAAGAGTTTTTCTAAACAAAGATGTAAATGAGATTTACAAAAACACAATGGAATTTTACAAGCATTCATTCTATCTGTCAAGGTCAATGGAAGCCACTTCTGCGCTAAGTGCAGTGGAGATGGCGTGCTGGGATATAGTTGGAAAGAGCTGTAAGGAGCCCGTTTACAATCTTCTCGGAGGTAAAATGAGGGACAGCGTTAGGGCTTACAGCAATGGCTGGTATTCAGACTGCGTTACCGCTGATGATTTCGTGGACAAGGCAAAGGAAATTAGAAAGAAAGGTTTTGATGCTGTAAAGTTTGATCCATTTGGAAATAACTACGATACAATAAATAAGAAGGGACTGGAAAGTGCAGAGAATATAGTATCAGGCCTTAGAGAATCCTTTGGAGATTCCATGGATCTTCTAATTGAGTTTCACGGGAGATTCTCTATGGAAGCTGCGAAAAAGGCCACCCAGATTCTTGAGCCATATGACTGTTTCTTCTTTGAAGAACCTCTCCACCCTGAACTTGAAATGAGGCTCCCTGAACTGAGGAGTACTGTGAATACACCCATAGCACTTGGGGAAAGAGTTCTCAATGCAAGAGATTTTATGAGGAACATTGTTGAGGGAAAAGTGGATATAATTCAGCCTGATGTAACTAACTCAAGAGGAATTCTCGAATCTTTCAAGATAGCCACTATTGCTGATGCATGGGGAATTCCGGTGGCATACCATAACGCTTTTGGTCCCGTCCAGACTGCAGCTACCCTGAATCTCGATACCACGATTAATAATTTCATTATACAGGAGAGTTTTGAGGAATCATGGCCAGAATGGAAGAAAAAACTACTTAAGAGTGGATATAAACTTGAAAACGGTCACTTTAAATTATCAGGTAAACCCGGTCTCGGAATTGAAATGGATGAAAAGTCTTTAAAGGAACATATGGTTAATGGAATGGAACCGTTTGATCCAGAATCACCCCCATGGGTAGTATCTGGTACATACGTAGGGGAGGGAACCGATGGAAAGCAATGAGATTACGAGCAAGATAGCCGAACTGCAACAGGTCAAGGAAAACCTGGAAAGAACCATAAGGATGGCCGAAGAAAAGAAAAAAGAGATAGAGAACATGCTCCAGAGTCTGGTAAAGATAGACTCCGCTTCTGTACCACAGATAAAGGTAGAGGAGGCAAAGAAGGCGCTTGTGGATTTGAAAGATCCTATTGCACTAAGGAAGAACCAAAAAATTTCAACAGGTATTTCCAAGATAGATGAACTTCTTCTAGGCGGTTTACCCATGCCATCAAATGTGGTTCTGTTTGGTGCACCTTTCACCTCAAAGGATATGCTTGCAACTAATTTCATGGCCAACTCCATCAAAGAAAACGTGCCAGTGGTCATTATCACAGCAGATAAAGACCTTAACCAGATAAAGTATGAAATTGCCCAGACTCTAAGTGTAGAACCGGAAGTCGTGGACGGTTTTGAAGATGATGGACTGATCAGGTTTATTGACCTTTATTCAAAATCCATTCAGTCTCAGAGCCCATCTAAAAAAGCGGTTGTTATAGATAATATATCAAACCTCAGCCTGCTTTTGAAATCTGTGGAAACGATTGAACAGGAATTACTCAGAACATACCCATTTTACAGACTTGTATTCATTTCTCTTACAGCGTTCGTTCCACAGTTTGACGAGAAGGTTTTCATGAAATTCACACAGCAATTCACACAGAAAAGGAAGGCGAGCAGGTGCACAGCACTGTATATGCTTGAAGATGGGCTCTTTGATCAAAAGGTTTTTGAAACTATCAGCTACATAATGGATGGGACCATTCAATTCAGAATAGTTAATGCAAAACAGTATGTGAAAGTTGTAGGTTTATCTAACGCAAGAACAAGGGAATGGGTAGAAGTCTACAACAGGGGAGAAACTTTTGATCTTGGATCCTTCTCACTTGAACGTGTGAGATAAAACAAAATCTTAACATTTTAAAAGAATTATTGCTGATTTTAACCGCTCAGTCTGCCTGTCATTCATCACAAATCAGTCAAGGCTGAATTCATCACAGCGGTTGATGGGTATTGGATCCCTTTTCTTAAGTGTTCGCTGTCTTTACTTCATATGTCACATATTCATGAAGTTGGGAAATGAAATTAATAATATACGTCCATTATTTCAGATCACCATACGTTAAAATATTTCACATGCATCAATATCCATGGATAAATTTTTCAGTGATGCAATGGAAATTAGGGATCTTGCAAAGAAACACAATAAAATGTTTGAAGAAAGCATTCCCCTGATTGCCTCGGAAAATGTGATGAGTCCTCTGGCAATGGAGATGCTTCTCACAGACTTTGGTCACAGGTATGCAGAGGGTTTGCCTCATCAGAGATACTATCAGGGAAACTTCTTTGTAGATCAGCTGGAAGACAAGGTCATAGAACTGGGAAAGAAGTTATATAACGCACCACAGTTTGATCCCAGGCCAGTGTCTGGAACAAATGCCAACATGGGAGTTATTTTTGGCCTTACAAAACCTATGGAAAGGATTTGTGCTCCAGATCTGTCAGGTGGTGGCCATATAAGTGCCGCGAAATTTGGGGCTCTGGGCTTCAGAGGTTTAGACATTGTAAATTATCCTTATGATGAAGAGACCATGACCATAGACGTTGATGGGGCAAGAAAAACAATTCTGGAAACTAGACCAAATCTATGTCTATTTGGCCAGTCTGTATTCCTTTTCCCTGCACCTCTTAAGGAACTCAGAGATACCTTTCAGGAAGTTGGCTGCAAAGTGTGGTACGATGGCGCACATGTGGCTGGACTGATAGCAGGAAAAAAATTTCAGGATCCTCTTAGGGAAGGGGCCGATGTTATAACCGGCTCAACTCACAAAACCCTTCCAGGACCTCAGCATGGAATGGTAATTGGGAATACTGACGAAAAAACCTGGAAAAAGGTTCAGAAAGGAGTCTTTCCAGGAGTCCTCAGTAATCACCATCTAAATACAATGGCAGCTCTTGGCATAACCCTTGCAGAAATGCTGGATTATGGTGAGGCCTATGCTCAGAAGATCATAGATAATGCTAGAACTCTTGCAGAAGAGCTATATGCCCTTGGCATGGATGTCCTGGCAGAAAAAAGAGGGTTTACCTCGTCCCACACACTTGTGGCTGATGTTAGAAAATTTGGAGGTGGAAAGGAGGTTGCTGAAAAGCTTGAAAGGTGCAATATTATACTTAATAAGAATCTTATTCCCGTAGATAAAAATAAAAATTCACAGGATCCAAGTGGAATAAGAATTGGAACTCAGGAGATCACAAGAATAGGTTTCGAAAAGAATGACGTAAAGGCGCTTGCAGAAATAATG
>JAKBGP010000021.1 GCA_021833045.1 Thermoplasmata archaeon | reverse complement strand
CCTCATCTCTGCAATACTTGCAAGGGAAAATGGAAAAAACAGGATTGAAGCCCTGGCAGATGTGGATGAGGGAATAGATTTTCTTAGATATTATGCAATGAACCTCATTGAGAATCAGGGATTTGTCAAATTCACGGGAAAAGGGTACGAGAATGAGGAGAGCATGAGCTTCATGAAGCCTTACGGAATTTTTGCAGTTATAGCTCCATTCAATTTCTATGCAATTACAGTTGGTATGGTTGCAGGGCCCCTTGTAACTGGAAATGCAGTTATACTGAAGCCATCCAGCAATATTCCTCTCTCTTCTTACCTATATATCAAAACACTGTACGAGGCAGGCGTTCCGGAAGATACAGTTGCATTCGTTGCTGGAAATGGATCAGAGATAGGCCCCATACTTTCAACACACAGGGACATATCGGGCATACTGTTCACGGGCTCACGGGATTCTGGAATGAGCATATACAGGAATGCTCTGAATGGGCACCCGAAGATAGTCATCACTGAAATGGGCGGAAAGGATGCCATTATAGTTACAGAAAAAGCGAATATAGACAAAGCCGTGAATGGTGTATATAGAGCAGCTTTTGGTTATTCAGGCCAGAAATGCAGTGCTTGCTCCATAGCTTATATTGATGATAAAATATATGATACTTTTGTGGAGAAGATCAGGAAAATTACTGACGGCCTTAAGATAGGAGATCCAAGGGATGTTGATTCGTATATGGGACCGGTCATTAACAGTGAATCTTTTGAGAAATATAAAAAGTTCATTGAAATCGCAAGAAAAGAGGGGAAAGTCATCTCAGGAGGAACTGTTCTTGAGAGAGAAGGATTCTATGTAAGACCAACACTGGTCACAGATCTAAAAGAAGATTCCTTCATTATAAATAACGAGCTGTTCCTTCCAATTCTTGCCATAGTAAAGGTGAAGAACCTGGATGAGGCAATACACCGTGTCAATTCGTCAGAATACGGCCTTACAGGAGGAATATTCACCGAGGACAGGGAAGAGATCAACAGGTACTTCAATGAAGCTGAGGTTGGAGTTGTTTATGCAAACAGGGAAAGAGGAGGCTCCACGGGTGCGATGGTTGGCTCCCAGCCCTTCGTCGGATGGAAGATGAGCGGTGTAAGCGGAAAGGGGACTGGCTCGTTCTACTACCTTCAACAGTTTCTCAGGGAGCAATCCCAGACAATTGCCCACTGAGTTTCCTCTGGTGGAAACTCTCAATACCCATATTTTCTGAAATAATTTCCATAAACAGGGTTTTTTCTTTCTCCATGTTATATTTTTTTCCACTGATTTCGCTGAGTGATGTCATGATTTCAGGCGACATTCCACATGGATTAATGGCACTGAATTTTTTAAGATCTGTGCTGATATTGAGTGCTGTGCCATGCATAGTAGTGCTTCCCTTTATGGAAAAACCTGTTGAACCTACTTTCCTTCCATTGTGCCATATGCCAGTTTCCCTGTGCATCCTGGATTCCACGCTAATTCCATGAGTTTTCATGTATTCTATCTCAATCTCATGTGCCATGTTTATTATTCCAAGAACGTTTGTTCCAAGTGTTTTCATGTTCATAATATAATATGCCACAATCTGACCAGGTCCATGATAGGTGATCGATCCACCTCTTTCTATCCTGACAGGATTTGGGATTCTGCTGTCAATATGTTCCGTATGTATCCCACAAGTATAGGTTTCAGTATGCTCACATAAGATTATATATGCAAGGGAGCCGTCAATTTCAACGTCTGAATTTATTTTTCTCTGGAACTGAAGTACTGGAAGGTATTCTTCAATACCTCCCAGATAGAAAAAAACTTCTACATCCTTAAATCTGTTTTTCCAGTCTTTCTCTAACATTGTAGAATGTTCTCCAGAGTTCCTGCGGGAAAGTGTCTCCAAAGCTCTTGAAGAACGGCTCGATTACCGAGAATTCCCTAAGGAAAGCCTTTGAATCAATATTCAATATTTCTTCAAGTTCCTCATCAGATATTATATCTGAACAGTTAAGATCAAAGGATCTTGGCACAAATCCAATTGGCGTGTCTCTTGCATCCTTTATTTTTCCGTGCACCCTTGAAATTATCCATTCCATCACATGCATGTTGTTTCCGTATCCCGGCCATATGAACTTTCCTGATAAATCTTTCCTGAACCAGTTGACGTTGTATATCCTTGGTGGATCTGCCAGTTTCTTCCCAATGTTGATGTAATGCTGGAAATAATCACCCATGTCATATGGCATGAATGGTCTCATGGCCATTGGGTCATTCCTGAGTTCCCCAACCTTGCCTATGGCTGCAGCTGTAGTTTCTACTCTCTGCATTGCACCGTATAGAACTCCCTCATTCCAGTTTTTTGCTTCCATGACAAGAGGCATGAGATCACTCCTTCTTCCCCCGAACAGGAAAGCTGAAACCTTTGCACCATTCACATTATCATAGTCAGGAGAGAGATGCTTGAACTGTTTTATAGGTGTTGAGAATCTTGAATTTGGATGGGCCATCTTTTCGCTCCCATCATACTTCCTTCCCTGCCAGTCGATTAAATTCGTGGGTGTTTCTCCATCTCCTTCCCAATGTGGATTTCTGTTATCATCGATGGCTGCATTTGTGAATAGCGTATTGGACCTTATTGCTTCCATGGCCCTTGGATTCGTTCTGTCACTGGTATGAGGAAGGACTCCAAAGAACCCAAATTCCGGATTTATTCCGGAAAGGTGTCCATCCCTCACATGCATCCATGTTATGTCATCGCTGACAAGTGAAGTTTCCCATCCATTCATTGCATATTTTTCCGGGGGTGACAGCATTGAGAGATTCGTCTTCCCGCTTGAGCTGGGGAATGCCCCTGATATGTATGTGGTTTTTCCCATGGGATCCTTAATTCCAATAAGCATCATATGTTCAGCCATCCATCCCTCATTTTTTGCTTTGAATGATGCGATTCTGAGTGCATGGCATTTTTTGCTGAGCAGTGCGTTTCCACCGTAGTTTGTGTTGAAGCTTACTACCATGCCCATTCCATTGTTTTCTTCCGGAAAGTGCATCACGTATCTTTTCTCTGGGTTGAGATCAACGGTGGAATGAAGGCCGAGCACAAAACTGTTCTTCATTGCTATTGAATTCATTGCCATCATTCCTACTCTCGTTATTTTAATGAGGTTAAGTACCACATACAGACTGTCGGTTAACTCTATTCCACCATCTCCGTATTCTGATTCAAGAGGCCCAAGCCAGTATGGTACCACATAGAGTGTCTTCCCGCTCATTGAATTTCTGAGGTTCTCAACAGCGATTTTCATTGCTTTCTCTGATTGCATGTAATTATTTGTAGGACCGACCATGTTGGTTTTCGTGCAGATGTATGTGTCCTTCTCAGATCTTGCAACATCAAACTGGGGACTCCTGTAAAGGTATGAATTAGGATAGTTGATCTCGTTAAGTCTGATAAGATCACCATTGGACACAAGCTTTGATGTGATGGCATTTTCGTCTGTATTGTCAACTATCTTTATTTCAGATGCACCCGTAAGAACAGCGTATTCAATAATTGAATGTGCCATTTTTCTCATGAGAATTGGATTTTTTCGCTCCATGCCCTGAACGAATGGACTTTTACCAATTTTTTCCATGAATATCATTATGGATTCTTTTTCCGAAGCAACGTTTTCAATTCCTAACATGCAATTACCCACTATCGGTTGATTATTTTTTAATGGATATAAAGCTATTGTAATCTGATTTATGCAAATGCATCACTTCCAAGTCAACATTGAAAAAGATATCAAATAATACAGGGAAATTCTTCCAAGTGAAAAAAAATTTAAATAGAAAGCCAGCTATACACCGTGATCCTATGCCAGAAAATGTTGATTTCAAGGATCTGAATATCATTGAAGTATCTATCCTTGTTAAAATCCTGAAAGGCGAGAAAAATTTGGCCAATATAGGAAGAAATCTTGATCTTACCCTGCAGGGAGTCAGATATTATGTAAATTCCATGAGGAAAAGGAAATATCTTGCGGATCTTTCTGTTACGCCGCAGGGATATGAATTCCTCACCAAGAGTCTGGAAACACTGAAAGGATTTCTCTCAAACAGTTCTGATCTTCTGTACAACTTGCATGACTGGGAAATCATATGCGATGGGGAAGTGCATGAGGGAGATACTGTATACCTCTATATGAAAAATGGTTATCTTCATGGTTCCAGGAATGAGAAAACTGAGGCCACAGGCATAGTAAATGGTGATTCCAGGAATGGCCAGAGGGCACTCATCCATGATATAAGAGGGATCATAGATGTAAAGTTTGGGAAGGTAAACATTCTCATAATAAAAAATATTTCATATGAGAATCCCGTAGAATACATTGATGAAGTGAAAGGACTGCTAAGGAAAAATATCGGAAAGAATATACAGGTTTTTCTTCTTGGAGAAGGAATTTATTCAATTTTTGAAAAATTTGAAAGTTATGAACGTTTTGCTCCTTTGCAGTCGGGCTTCGATGCTGCAACCAGGGGGCTTGACGCTATCGTGATATGCTCTGAAGAAGCATTTAACCTAAATTTTGAGGAATTTGCTTTATTAAAAGAAAAGCATTCTGGAATAAAAACAGAACTTCATTTTCTATAAATATAAAATTAAAATTATTTTTTATTGATTAATATTATATTATTTAAGGTTAGACAGAATAATTTATACAGTATCAAAATATAAAATTTACGTGAACTACATAAATATTTAAATAAGTTGAATTTATGACTTATTTGTTTATGAGGTGTTTGTGATGGAGGAAGATGAAGGTGACCGTGGGAAATCATATTCTTGCAGATATGTATGGTATCAGGCCCGAGCTCCTGGAAAGAAAAGACACTCTGATAGATATAATTGAGGAATCTGTAAGGGTTGGAAACCTCACGAAAATATCTTCGGATTATTACCAGTTCGAGCCATCAGGGGCCAGTGGCGTAGTTCTCTTGGCAGAATCACATATTTCGTTTCATACCTGGCCCGAATTTGGGTTGATAACAATAGACCTGTTCACATGTGGAGATCCAGGAAAGGCCGATGTCGCCTTTGAATATATCCGAGAAGCACTTCAGCCAACCGAAATAGATTTTGTAAAAAAGAAAAGGGGAGAAAAAACACCGGAACCCATGCTTGTTCCTCAGGGTCAGGAAGCATAAAGTAATAATTATGAATTGGAAAAGCGTTACGATAATTGTTGCTTTTTCCATGCTTTCATTTACACTTTCGCTGATTCACAGCATTTTTGCGTATTTATCCATAATACCTCTTTCTATATTCATACTTGATGAATCCAGTGATGCCTTTTTTGAAGAAGTCTATGATTCACTGAACCCTACTATGAGATATGCCCTTAGCATCACCTTACTTGCCTTTATAGTTTCACTGGATGAGATAATTGTTTCTATCAGTTCCATAATAACTGGTTATGCGGAAATATCTGCAGGGGCCCTGATGGGTTCTGATGCCATAACAGTCCTTATGGTTGTTCTGATCCTTATGGCAGTACGAAGGAAGCTTGATTACAGAAAAACCATACCATACGTAATATTTCCTGCATTCCTTATAGGGGCAGGGATTCTCTCAGAGTACCTGAACCTTGCATGGGTTTCGAATATACTCTACGCTGCTACAATATTAATTTCAGTGGTAGTATTGATTGCCATTTCATTAAAAATATTGAAACCCAAGGAGAAAATAAAAGAGTCTAAAACAGGGGCCCCTTTTAGAAATATAACATTTGGCACGTTCTATCTTTTTTTTCTGACAGTTGGTGCATATTATCTTTCCTTCAGCACTGTTCAGGTTTCTTCTTACTATGATATCAGTTATTTCATAGGAGGATACGTGATTGCTGGCGTAGTCGGCTCGATGCCCGAATATTTCATGATAAAAGATTCCATGAAAAACGGCAACATGGATGATGCATCGGGAATATTCGTTGGCAGCACGATTATAAAGGGAACTATTCTCCTTCCACTTGTTTCAATATTTTTCGGGTACTCCTATCCAATTTTTAATTTTTTCATCCTTTTCTCCATAATATGCACAGTTACCCTCATCCCTTTTATGAAGATGAGATAATATTACATTCTTGTGCCCCAGAAGATATTTTCTTTCCTTTTTATTTTAATGATTTCTTCCAGAGTTTTCATGGTGTCTTCATCAAGTGAACTAATCCGTAGATTTTTTACTACCTCTTCAGTTATATCCACAAAAATATCCTGATCGGGAAATATCTGCCTGTTCAAAGTCACACCCTCAATGGAAACTGCCACCTCTGAACCAGCATCAGCGAATTTCTTGGATATATCGCCTTCCCTGATACTTTTTATTGTTCCGGCATACTTGCCGTCAGGCCGGATAAGGTTGTCCCCAACTTTGAGCCTTCCAGAATTGACCTTAACACCAACGATAACTGGTTTGGCTGCCCTGAAAATATATTCTGGAATTATCCTTATTCTGGAAGGTACAGGCATTCCCTGTTTCCTCTCTTCCTCCATGTCCTCTTTCCTTTTCCTCAGCCATTCATCAACTGACTGCACCAAGCCGTATATTATATTTGAAGTAATCACACCTATATCATTAGATTGAAGTGCAGTTTTTGCGTCAGATGAGATGCCAACATTGAAACCTGCCATAATCCTGTTCATCTGATCTGGCAATGTTGAAACGTCGATTATATCTCTTCTATTAATTTCCCCAATTACTGCAGTCCTTATAGAAATATTTTTTTGTTTTAATTCAAAAGCAACTGCTTCAAGTGAGCCAAGAGTATCTGCCTTAAGCGTTACTCCATTCTCTGAAAGTTCTATCTTTACAGTTGTCTCTTCCATCAATTCATTTTTGGCACTGTCAATGTTGGTGCTATCTATATGTATAAGTGTTGTTCCCGGTATAACATCAAATTTATCTGAAATGACAATCCTAACTCCACTTGCAGATGTTACACTCTTCTTCTCAACTGCTTTTGAAGATCTATTTGATTTGTTTACAAATAGGGCCCTGACCCTTGTTTCCTTGATTCCTTCTGAAGTATTGACCAGTATTCTGTCCCCAACCTGGATGGAACCTTGATAAAGTATGACATCCAGTGCGGTGCCTATAGATTCATCTCTTCTCATTTCCAATATGCTTGCTTTGGCATTTCCCTCAACATTCGATATTGATTCAGCAAGAAATCTTTGTGCAAGTCCGGAGATTGTCAACAGTATTTCCATTAAGCCGATTTTGTATTTTGCGCTTACAGGCACTATAGGAATTGCCTTTGTGAAATCGGATATCCTATCAAATCTTTCTGATGGAAATCCCTGATTATACATTTGATTTACAATTTCATAAAGTTTTTTCTCCAATTCCTGAACATATTCATTTCTCTGGCTCTTTACAAAATCCAAAAAAGAATTCTCTGAGGTTTTTGTATAAAATGGAATGAGATCTATTTTATTGGCAACTATGATAAATGGGGATTTGAATTTCTTTAGAATATTTATAGATTCGATTGTTTGAGGCATCAACCCATCATTGATGTCTATTACTAGAATTGCAATGTCAGCAAGTGCGCCTCCCCTTGCACGCATGTTAGAAAAGGCTACATGTCCCGGGGTATCCACAAAAAGAAGGCCCGGGATCTTGAACATGTTTTTCTTGTATTTTCCACCAGATAGTTCAACAATTCTTTCAACATCTATCTCGGTAGCCGCAATTCTCTGAGTAATTCCCCCTGCCTCCTTGGAGGAAACAAAAGTACCTCTTATGGCATCCAATATGCTTGTCTTGCCATGATCAACATGACCTAGAACAGAAATAATTGGTTGTCTTAAGGTTGACATACAAAAATCACACCTCAAAACAGGTTTTCGTCGCCATATGAAAATGGATATATTTCACTGGCATTAAAGAATATAGGACCTTCATGGTTATATGATTCTTCAGAATCTGAAGCATGTATGATGTTTTTATCTATGCTTGTGGAATAATCTCCCCTGATAGTACCAGGTGCTGCCTTTGAACCATCTGTTGCACCAACAAGGTTTCTCACAACAACTATGGCATTTTTTCCTTCCATGATCATTGCCAAAACCGGATCAGCTGTGATATACCGAACAAGATCATTGAAGAATGGTTTGTTTTCATGTACAGAGTAATGACGTTTTGCCATTTCTTCTGTAACTTTCACAAGCTTCAATGCGACTATGTTTAGCCCCTTGTTTTCAAGTTTCTGAATTATATTGCCTGAAAGTCTTCTTTTCAACCCATCAGGCTTGATCAATATGAGTGTCCTCTGATTCATGAACTACCACCTCCGGTTCCCCTGTTTTCTTGTGAGATTCTGAGGATTTCCTTAGTTTCTTGAGGTTCTGGTATTCCGCTGTCCACTTAATTTTCCTGGGAACTCTTTTCAGTTTCAGCATGTTTATTCTACACTTCCTGCTGCAGAAATTCATCACATTGCCGTCTTTTCTTATATATGTCATACCTGCGCCAGGTTCTATCTCATGACCACAGAAGTTGCAAGTTTTATTTACCAATTTCTTCACCTCATGGAAAGTTTCTTTGCTTCCCTTGCAGTTTCTCTAAGCATAAGTATATCTCCTACAGCCACAGGGCCTATAACATTTCTTGCAATTATTCTTCCCTGATCTTTGCCTGAAAGTACCCTAACCTTTACAGTAGTAGCCTCACCAGTCATCCCTGTTCTTCCCATTAATTCGACAACTTCTGCTGGTGTTGCATCATCCGCCATTCAGTTCACCTCACTTGCTGATTTCGGAAATCTCTGAGGTAATCTGCTTATAGAGTTCCTCATTCTTCCCATATTCAACTATTGAAATTGAAGCTGCAGAGCCTATTCCTACTTTTGAACCGAGATCTCCCTTTCTCTTAACATAAGCGAAAGGAACTTTTCTCTCCTCACAGAGTTTTGGTATAAAATAAACAACTTCAGGTGGGTTAACATCTTCTGATATTACAACCAGTTTGCTTGTCCCATTTTCTATTGTTTTGATAACCTCGTTAGTTCCTTTCTTTATTTTGCCATTCCTGTAACTATTTTCCACAAATTCCAGAATCTTCTTTTCTAAAGACTCAGGAGTTTCAAACCTGACATATGTTGCTTTGTCCATGTTATATTCCTCCTTCACAGAGTAAGCCCATAATTGAAGAAACTATAAATAGTTTTTTTATGAGTTCAAGTATATCCCATTTATTGTCAGAATTGTATATTATTCTTCCTCAATTCTCATTGGAAAGTTTAAAACGTCCATTATTTTTGTTTCCACTATCTTGCTCATGGTAGTTATCGGTTCCGGAAGTTTTCCCTTCAGGTTATGTTTCCTGTAAAAAACTGCATAAACCATTGCAGGAAATGGATAATAATTGATTATCCTGAACAGAGATATGAGAAGTTTCTGGGCCTTCGCAGCTTTTTGCATCTGTCCCCGGATAACTGAATCGTATACTTCCAGAGCTAAGGGGTTGATGTTTGTTGTACCGCACACTCCACCTCTGGCACCCATAATTAGTGATTGAAGCAGAAGATCATCCTGTCCCTGGTACAATTTCAGTTTTGTCGAGAATGTCGAACACAATTCGTTGAAAAACCTAATATCACCAGAACTATCCTTTATGCCCTCAATGTTTCCAATATTTTCAACAATGGTAGAAAAGGTTTCAATTTCTATTCTTGAGTTCGTAAACTGTGGAATATTATATATGAATATCTTGCCATTGAAAATGGATGAAACGACTTCAAAGTGCCTCATTATCCAAGATTGCTCTGCCTTCAGATAATATGTTGGCTGTAAAACAATTCTTCCAAACCCCAAATCTTCAGCATATTTTGCCATTTCTATAGCCTCTGCAGTGTTCTGAGAACCTATTCCAACAATAGTCTCAAAATCTCCTCCCTCCTCCTGTATTATTTTAAGAAAAGATTTCTTCTGTTCCATTGTCATCAAGTTGAAAAGTCCGTTACTGCCTAAAGGAAAAATTTTTTTAACACCCATTTCCCGTAAATCTTCGAGAAAAATTTTGGTATATTCCCTTGATGGAACTGCTTCTGAGTCGAATGGTGTTATAATTGGACAGATTACGTCTGATCCTTCTTTATTCATATGTATACCAGATTCGTTCACCGTAAAAAAGTTTACATAATATCCAAAAAAATTAATAAAATTTTAAAAACTTATATCAAAAAAAAGATTGAGATATTTATAAAAAAGGAATGGTTTATTCCACTTCTGGCAGTGGAACTCCCTCTTCCCTGAGTATATTCTTCACATCTTCTTCTCCGTATCCTGAGTAAAGTGCCAGGAAATAGAACACTAATGCATCTATTATCATGACCACATTGTCCCATGGGAAGAACAAAGGTGCTGCGTCAGGTGGTGTGTAGCTAAGATATGGGCCAAATGCTCCATAGAATGAAAGTGGTGCAAGTGTAAGTATGAAGAATATGAGCCAGAGACCAGCTCGTATTTCCTTGTTGGTTCCATCCTTTGCTGCTTTGAAAAGGTACAGAGTTACTCCAATGACAAAAAGTGCGAATACCGCAAACAGGATCGGGAAGTATGTGAACACACTTGATGGTGCGGAAACTGGAGTGGCGGCATGCAGATTCAGATATGCGGGATTGAGGACAAGAACGAACATCAGGTAAAACAATATAGCTTCGATGACCCAGTAAACTATACCCAGAACATTTGCTATGTTAGTCTTCAACTTCAGTTCCTTTGGAGCATAGAACATTATGTATATTGGAAGACCTGCGAGTATGGCGAACACGAGTACCATCTCAAGGAAGTATCCTGACCAATATACAATAAGGGCTGCAGATACAAATCCCACTGGTGCTATGATAGAACTCACCGGAAGTTTGAAGGGTCTGTGCAATTCTTTCACAGTTTTCCTGAAATGCCTTAGTGCAACTCCACCCATTATGTATGTGAATACCGTTGCACTGGATATGAATCCTACCAGGAGATACCATGATGGGAAAGGCGCAATGAAAATAGAGCCTATGGCCACTGAAAGGATAAGTGCGAGAATAGGTACACCTGTCTTTTCCTCAACCTTGTGGATTCTAGATGGCAAATATCCATCTGTCGAGAGACCGTACAAGACTCTTGTACTTGTGCCCATGTATATCCAGCCTGTTCCAGAAGGTGAAATGACTGCGTCAATAAGGAGGATCGTCGCGAAGGCACCAAAGGTTGCAAAGATTGCCTTTGATGTAAAGAGAGTATAGAATGGGCCTGTTGCATATGGTGATGAATATAGTCCTGTCCAGTTGTTTCCAGATATTCCCCCTGTTTTGAAATTTATTGCACCTATGAAAGTGAGCTGTAAGAAGACGTATACTACCATACCTATTATCACAGAAAATATCAGTGCTCTTGGAATATCCCTCTGTGGATTCTTTGCTTCTCCTCCGAATTCAAGAGCCTGCCTGAATCCAAGGTATGAGAACACTATACCGGCAGTTGGAATTGCAATGAATACATTTGCTATGCCACCTGAAGTACCATAGAACCCTTGTGCTGTAAAATTTGATGGGTTAAAGAACGTGAATAGGAAAATGAAAGTCAAAGATGGGATGATCAATTTCCAGTAAACGAAATATTGATTCCATTTGCCCAAGAACTTTATTCCAAAATAGTTCAGAAGGAAAAATCCTACCATGAGCAATATTGCTACTGCAACTCCAGTGGCAGAGAGGAGTGTTAATAAACCGCCGCTCGCATAGATGTTTGATTGTGTGTAGGAAAGAGAACTTAACGCAGGGAATGAAGATAAATACGTAACTGCAGCAATTGCTTCAATGGCTGGTACTGTAATTGCAGAAAGCAGATATGCCCAACCCAAAATAAATCCCGTGTAACCGCCATGCGTGTAGTGAGGATACCTAACTATTCCACCAGACTTTGGTATAGCTGCTGATATCTCAGCGTAGACCAATGCTATAAAGATGACCATTATGCCACCAATTATCCAGGATAGTACTGATGCCGGGCCTGCAGTAGCGGCCCCATAAAGGACACCAAATAACCATCCAGAACCTATTATTCCACCTAGCGATAGAAATAGGAGTTGGATAAAACTCAGTTCTTTCCGAAGTTTTTTGTCGGATTCGGCTACTTCCATAAAATATATACATACTCATACTATATATATTTTCTGTAAAACGGAAATATAGTCTCCGATGTGTGCAAATTTTTCAGTCTATCATAATATGAATGTCAAAAATTGAAATCCATAACAACACTATGCCGTTGCAAGAAAATGAATATTAGAGTGTTTACAGGTCACATATTTCTTGGAATTACCATAGAAGGTAACAGGTACATATAAGAATTGATATGCATAAACTTAGTAAATCTAACTGTGTGACGGATAAGGATGGAAAGATTGTATAATAATATAAGATGGATGACACGAGGAGAACTGGACAGCTTTCATGAAGAAATACCCTGAAGATACCGAGATTGGAGTATAAACATCAATAACATGAAAATATCTTTCCCACATGTTGAGAGATTATGGATTCTATATGCACCTTACAAATTCAAAGGATATGAAACTTATTTCCAAGTGGACAAAACTTCTTCATGACACCTTTACCATGAACGAGATTCCCATTTGCCTTGTCCTTCTATGAATGCAATTTATACTTTACGGTTGGAGAATTACCAGTACCATCACTTGTTGTATCCGATTTCGTTATGCATTTTCCTTTTACATATGAGTACTTGGAGATTGTGAATTGCAACTATGACCTCTTCATCAGAATATAATCTTTCGAATGTTTTGTATGATATATCTATTTTCAATTGATTACACCTTACATTATCGAACAATTCTGCAATTTCAAAGAATTTTTAAAGGGTAAAAATTTAATAAAATGGAGTTAAAAATTTCAGCTATTTCAGATCAAAAATATATTTTTTCCTTATATCGTTTATACAAACCATTTCCCCATCCCTCTCGACGAACCAGAAATGCCATCCATTGAAATTTGGTTTACCCATGAGGAAAGCACTTACGGAGTGAATAGAACCATTTATGCCCTCGGACACCAGAGTTGCGTTAGAAAGAATTTTTGCCCTGAATTTTTTGTTTTCCGAATAAATTGTTTCTCCTTCCCTTATGTAACCAGAGGAAACAAGTTCACCGAATGGCACTTTTGGAGGTTTTTCCTCTGCAGGATAATTTAAAAGATTCATTTCAAGTGGCTTTACCTGCGCAATCCTTTTTTCTGCAAGAGACACATAATTTTTTTCAGCCTCAATTCCAATATAATTTCTTCCTAACAGCTTAGATACGGAACCTGTAGTACCACTGCCCATGAATGGATCCAGGACAATGTCTCCCGGGTTTGACGTTGAAATTATGACTCTCTTCAACAATTCTTCAGGTTTCTGTGTTGAATGGGCCTTAGCACCATTGAATCTTATTCTTTCAGAACCGGTACATATGGGCATGTTCCAGTCACTTCTCATCTGCAGGTCGTCGTTGAATATCTTCATTGATTTGTAATGGAAAGTGTATCCTGAATTCTGATCTTTCACCGCCATTATTAGGGTCTCATGGGCATTTGTAAACCTTGTGCCCCTGAAATTAGGCATAGGATTCGTCTTGATCCAGACCACATCATTTATTATCCAGAATCCAAGGTCCTGCATGATCTTTCCAATCCTGAATATGTTGTGATATGTTCCTATTACCCATATTACAGCATTCTTCTTCATGACTCTCCTGCATTCCGACAACCATTTCATAGAAAAATCATCATAATCCTGAAAGTTTGAAAATTTGTCCCAGTGATCTGTCACTGCACTGACTAGGGTCTGGTTAGGCCTCCACAGTTCTTCCTTCAATTGAAGGTTGTATGGAGGATCGGCAAAAATGAGGTCTACACTTTCATCTGGGATCTTCTTCAGCCCTAGAACAGTATCTGTATTGATAATGGTATTCAGAAAATCATGAAGTCTGGAATTGTTATCCATCAATTTTACATAGTATAATTTCTAAGAATAAATATACCTTTTTGTGGAATAAATTCTAAAAACATTGATATATATAAGCATTATTGCAGATATAGTTTTCAGGAGGAAGAGAATATAAAATATCTTGCAGATAACATGCTTGGGAGGCTTTCAAGATTCATGAGGATAATGGGTTATGACACGATGTATCCAAATCTGGAAGTAGCAGATTCTGAAATTATAGAAATGTGCAGGAATGAAAGTAGAATACTTGTTTCTAGGGACAGGCAGATCTGCCTCAGATACAAAAACTCGATCAGGATAAACTCAGATATAATACAGGATCAGATAGTACAGATCTGCTCTTATGAAAAACCAATGAAAGAAAATCTTTTTACTAGATGTACTGTATGTAACGGAGTTCTCATACCTGGAAACTGCAACTGTAAGGAGGAATTTGATCCAAGAAAGGCAGATAGTGTGAGCCACTGCCCAGACTGCGGAAAATGTTATTGGCCCGGTACACATTCAGAGAGCATAGTGAAATTCCTTTCAGATCTTGGAATTTTCAACCAGTAATGTATCCATAAAATGAAAAATGTTTTAGACAGCATAAAATTGTGGTATGTTGAAATCACCTGGTGTAGCTGTTGAAAGGATAAATGGAGAGAAATTCCTCAAGTATGCGGTGGAAAATCATATACTCGACAGGAGGAAGAGAATTTTTTCTGATTCCTCGTATATCTATTTCCCAATTCTGGAGAATTCAATTGCCCGGGGGTTGAAAGTGTGTGAGTACGACTTCCAACTCCGGGAAAATCTGGCGTTCAAGGAATATCTTCAAGAAAAATATGGAGAAAAAGTTGAATCTTTAAAGTGGCAGAGAGTCGGTGAATCACTTATATTCAGTGATATTTCACTCATTGACAGGGAAATGGCTGAGGATATAGTAAATAAGGGATTTGCAACATCAGTTTTGAAGAGAACTGGATCTGTATCAGGAACAGAGAGGAGGCCCTCCCTGAATGTGCTTTCTGGCTCGCCGAGCGATACCGTTCACAGGGAAAATGGAATTAACTTTATTCTGAACCCTGAAAAGATTATGATAAGCAAAGGAAACATCTCTGAAAGGGGAATTCCCTTCCTGAAACTACTCAGAGGGAATACGATACTTGACATGTTTTCCGGTATAGGATACTTTTCACTTCCCATGGCAGCAAAGATGAATGCTGTAGAACTAACATGCACCGATATAAATTCCACTGCAATAGAATATTTACTTAAATCATACAAGGCATCTAAAATAAGCACAAAACTGGAAGCTTTGAACATTGATTGTAGACTTATCCCTTCTGAGAGAAAATATGATATAATTCTGATGGGGAATTTCAAGAGTATCAATTACTTTCCTAGCGCACTTTCCCATATAGAAGACAGAGGACAGATTATACTCCATTACCTTTCACCAACAGGAACTCACAGCAATCATATGGAACTCATAATGAAATCTTGCAGAAGCATGTCTTTCCTTTTCAATCTTCTGGAAACACACAGGGTAAAATCATATGCACCCCATCTCTGGCATTTGTCTTCATTGATTGAAGTGACAAAGAGTAATTGATTTCCCAGAAGGGCAAAATTTTTAATCTTGTGATATATTAATAGCGTCCTGCCCGGATAGTTTCAATAAGTGATGTATGTATGCCTGATGGAGAGACAGAAATTCTTGATTTTCTTCTGAAACTTGAATATGATGATGAAAAGATTCAAAAGGCAGATCAGGCATGCAACATGGTTGCCGCCCTTCTTGCTGAAGGATATAATGAAAACAGCATTGTGAAAAAATATTCAGGAAAGATCGATTTTATAAACCCAATTATTGAATTTGCAAAATCAAGAAACAGTGTTAGCAAGAAATTCTCAAAACATGATAAATTGTGGCTGGACAGATATTCAGCATCTTATTCAACTCCTGAAGACGTTGGCATATACAGATCATTGAAATTAGCGGGGAGGAGCATTGCTGATCTTGGTTCAGGCGCTCGGACGCATAGCAGTTTCCTCTCCATGAATTCTGATGTCACAGGCATTGAGATTGATAAATCAAGATACATTATGTCTATTCTCAACAATATGGCATATGGAACCGGGTGCAACTTCATGAATGCAGATGCCACTGATGTTCGAAACGTGCTGGAAAAACATGATACTGTTTATTCTGATCCTCTTAGGAGCAGGTTTTCCATGGAAAGAAACATCCATGATCTGGAACCTTCCCCTTTCAAGATAGTGTCCATGTATCAGGGGAAAGTCGGGAATTTTGTATTTGATCTTCCACCAATGATAAGAAAAGATAAGCTTTCAGAGTTCACTGGAGAACTAGAATATCTCTCTGTAGATGGAAAACTAAGCAGACTGACTATGTATATTTCCCAAGGAGAACAAAATATGCTGTCAGCAGTTTCGCTTCCATCAGGAAATATATTTTCTTCTCACTCTATTGAATCTCCGGGAATTGCTGAAAATCCTGAAAAATATATA
>JAKBGP010000270.1 GCA_021833045.1 Thermoplasmata archaeon | reverse complement strand
GAAATTGTGAGTTTTAACGTTATTAATTTTTGCTGCCTCTACAAAATCCATGTTCTTTAATCTCAATACCTGACCTCTGAAAAACCTTGTATATGTTGGCCACCATACTATACTCAACCCCAATATGACACCAGAATAAGTAGCTCTCAATGGAATTGATATTGCAATTACAAGGATTAACGCAGGTATTGCCAGAAAAGAATCGGTCAACCTCATAATTATTGTTTCGAGCCATCCACCTTTATACGCTGCACTAATCCCAAGAATAGCACCTATGACTATTGCAGAGAAAACCACTATAACAGATACGAATGCATCTCTCGGCATTGCAAAGAGCATTCTAGATAGAATACTTTCCCCTTCAAGGTTTGTTCCAAACCAAAATGCTACCGATTTTGTTGAAGGTGGTAAGAGACTATTTGCCAAAACAGTGTGATATGGATCTGATGGTAACAAAATATAACCCCAGCTGGAATACTTAGGAAATGATGACATATACTCCAGAAAACCCTGTATTGCAGACCAGCCAAGAAATGCCACGACTATAATCATCCCAATAATAGCCGACTTATCCTTTGACATCAGTTTCAGGAAATTTGACCTCTTTTTGAAGGCTGTCTTTCTTGCCCCTTTTTTTTCTTCGTCCTTGTGTGTTTGTTCATTGATCATTCCAGCCTCACCCTTGGATCAAGAATACCATATAGTATATCCGCAACTAGATTTGCTATTATAATAGAGATGGCTATTATGATAGTAGTTCCTAAAATTGCAATATAATCCAAATTAGTTATGGCATAAACTATGAACCATCCCATTCCGTGATAGTCAAAAATATCTTCAACAACAACTGCGCCTGCAACTGCGTATCCAAAAGACAGAGCTAAAAGTGTAACTATTGGTATGGAAGCATTTCTGAGAGCTACGGTATAAACAGCTCTTTTCCTTGAGATTCCTTTCATCAAACCCAGCTTGAAATATTCTGATTCCATGGAATCTAGCATACTGGATCTTGTTAATCTTGTAATTATACCAAAACTTAGCAATCCTATTGCAATAATAGGCAGAATCATATGATGAATTAAACTAATAAAATAAGTAAAGTCTCCAGCTATTAGAGCATTTAAAAGCGGAAACCCTGTGACATTTGGAGGAGATATTAACAGTGGGTTCACTAATCCGGTAGCTGGTAGTAGACCAAGGTCATACGCAAAAAATAGTTGCAAAACTATTGCGACCAAAAAAGGTGGTGATGCCCAAGTAATAAGATAAACACCCTTTACTGCCTGATCTCCAGCCTTCCTTCTCTTTGAAGCGCCGAATGCTCCGGTAAATAATCCAAGAAACATAGATAATATAAGCGCCGGAATGACAAGCTCAAGCGTTCTTGGTAGGTATCTGGCTATTAACTGAATTTCAGGCCTGTGATAAGACGGATCAAATCCTAGATTCCCGTGAAAAATATTAGAAATATAGTTAAGCACCTGATATTCAAGAGGTGCCTTTAGATCATATTCGCTAATAATTGCATCCAGTTGCGATTTAGTGGTGTGTCCCGGCCCAGCGTATACCTTGGCGAGGGAGTAAGGATTTGGTGCAACAGCGTGAATCAGAAGATACACAATCGTTATAATAAGGAGCAGAGAAACTACCGCATATATTGCTCTTCTTACTATATACAGAACTAGATTTGTGTTCACTAGTGCAGAATTTAATTACACTATTTAATGATTTATAGCATTTAAGTGAGAATTATGTTTCAATTTACTTAATTTTATGCAGATTTTGTATACAAAATTACAATCAAATACTAAATAAATTAGTAGATATAAAAAAGAGATATATTACTATATAATTAATTTTTTACAAAACTAAAAAAAGCGGGCTTGGTGGGATTCGGACCCACGATCACCGACTTAGAAGGACGGTGCCTTATCCAGACTAGGCCACAAGCCCATGCAAGGAAAATACTAACTGGCATAAATATTTTTGAGTTAAATGCATATCTAATTGTGGTAGAGAAAACAATTTCAGTTACATTAGATTTTGAAAAGAGCTGGTATTTGAAGCAAATACTTGCAATACTACCAAATATTGATGAAATATCCGGTAGAACTCAAATAAACACTCGGGAAACTGAACAATCCTTTCAAATTTATATAGAAGCGAGGGATACTGTTGCAATAAGGGCTGCACTAGGTTCGATAACAAGATGGATTCTAATTGCAGACAGGTTAGTTAAAGAGGTGCAATGAGTGGAAGGTGGAATAAGTAACTATTTACAAAATCAAGTAAGACAGGCTCAACAGATTGAAAACCAGATAGAACAGATAGGCACTCAAAAATATCAACTTGAAGTGAGAATTAAGGAACTTTCTAAGACCCTTGAGGAACTTGGGAAAGTGGGAGAAGGAATGCCAATATATAGAAGCGTGGGACCGGTCTTATATAAAGTTGATGACAAAAACAAATTAATAGAAGAACTCAAAGAGCAAAAAGAGTTGAGTGAAATTAGGATAAATACCATTGAAAAACAACAGAAAGCCCTTGAAGAGAAATATAAAGAAATAGAGGAAGTTATTAAGAAAGCATATTCAGAAAGTAAGACTAAATAAGGAAGTTTTATGGATAAATATAAAGATGTTCAGGGTGGAGAACCTGTTCATCTACTAAATGTGGACAGAGTTGGAGTCAAAAATGTAAGGGTTCCAATAACGGTGAGAAGGGGAAATGATGTTTTTAATTTGTCCGTTAGTCTAAACGTATTTGTTGATCTTCCTTCCTGGAGAAAGGGTGCTGATATGTCAAGAACCATTGAATCGATAAATTCCGTTATTAATGGTCATAAAAGCGAAGACGCCATAGAACATGTATCTATGGAGATTTGTAAAGAATGCCTTAAAAGATTTGACTATTCACAAAAGGCAATGGTAGAAATGAATACAGTGCTTTATCTTAACAGGAATGCCTCTGGAGGTTCTGAATCGTTTGTTCCCTATGAAGTTAAGGTAAATTCAGAACTTGATAGGAATGGAACCAGCAAGACTACCTTATCTGTTGAAATAATGGTAATAAACGCATGTCCATGTGCAATGGAAACAGCAAGGACAATACTAAAGGAAAGGATTCCTGAGGCTACTGAAATACTTGATAAGATTCCAGTAATAACTCACAATCAAAGGAATCACATTGTAATTAAAATAGAATACAGAGGTAATCTTGATATTGAAATCAAGAATTTAATAGAATTTGTGGAAGGTAGAATGAATGGTTCACTTCTACCACTCCTGAAGAGATCAGACGAGGGTGAGATGGTTGTAAAAGCTCATTTAAATCCTATGTTTGTTGAAGATATTGTAAGGGATATT